>JAGRBY010000005.1 GCA_020433835.1 Anaerolineae bacterium
TAGGGCGATGGATTCCCGCTAAAAGCATGCGGGCATGACATCGGCCAACGTTCCTCCTCGAAACACATATTGAGCCAAAATCTAAACAGGAGATTGGAGATTAGAGATGGGAAGATTAGCCCTACAAATCTCCTTATCACCTAATCTCTTTATCTCCATTTTTGGCAGTGCAGAAGTTATTTATTTTCGTTCCTGAGTTTATTATTCGGTAACGAGCACAAAGAATGTCCCTTTCGAAATCCCCTGCTCAACGCCGCCAACATCGGCGCTGGCTCCAACGGCCCGGATCGGCTCCAAAAAGGGTTGAACGTTGGTCTCGTAGTCCTCGCGCTCAAAATCGCTCAATTGGCTGTCGACAATCTGCACGATATGTTCAATATCGGCATAAAAATAGCCAAAGTTCTCTGCCGGCAGGTGTTCGCGGACCGCCATAAAATTTTTGCTGTTTTCAAATGAGTCTTCAGACGCAGAAGCCAGCGCCTTGATCGAGTCTTCTAAGAAAGCCATAAAGAAATAGTTTTTATGAAAGCCGTAGCCGCCCTGAACTTCTTCGGTAAACGGATCGGTTGAGGCATGCACCTCGATGCCATCAATCTCTATCGTTTCCAGGGGAGGCATCCCTTGCTCTTCAAAAATGGCCATAATCTGCGCAACTTTGTCTTTGGCTACTTCAACATCATCGGTGCCGATAAGCAGATATCCACCCACCGGCGGCGAACCGGGAGCGGACTCGGCTGCCTCAACCACCACAATTGCAAATTCTCCGGTCATCCAGCCGAATACATCGTCATCAAGGCTAATGCCCATCTCGGTCTCAAAATCCTGAAGCGTTTCGGCAAAATCGGGCGTCTGTTCAAGGCTTAGTTTGATTTGTTCCCACATACGATTAAGGTTGCTAATGTTGTAAACAAATAGGGCCGAAGCCGGAATATCGGCGTGAATGGCGTTTGGCGACGCCGATTGCTTCAAGGCGGCTTTCATATCGTCGCTCATTTTTTCCAGATCATAGGTTACTACCGTGTCCAACTGGAAGCCATCGGGCTGAAGCAAACCGGCCATACCCATGGCATCGAAAGCTTCCAGGTTTTGGGCTTGCTCTGCCGGCAGTTCGATCGGGCTGTCTTCAAGCATGGCGCTGAACAGGGCACCAAAATCCATAAACATGGTGAGCGCTGCATTGGGCGGCAGCTCGCTGAGCACTTTTTGATATTTGGCGCTGTCAGCTAAAGCGGTACTTTCGGTATTGCCTTGCGACCGGTCGATCATCTGTTGCAGCAGTTCGGCCTCAGTCGCAATAACGACAAACTCATCGAACGTGGCCAGATTGACATCTTCGTCAAATTCATCCGGCTGGCTATAAATGGTAACCTCGGCGTAGGTATCTGAAGAAAACGGTTTGTCGTCTTTTTCAGCTTGATCCAGAATTTTGGCGATAAATTTATCGGAAGCTTCCCGATCAGTTGTTTGGGCGGCGATGATAACCGCCGGCGTAGCGTTAGCGCCCATCGCAGACTGCGACATCGACTCAGACAGATTCGGGGCAGCTATAACGATCTCTGTTCCCAGCCAGGGCTGAATATCCTCTTCAAAGCTAATCTCTGCTTCATCTTTCATCTCATCTTTTAATTCGTCGAGCATTTTCTTTATATCCGGATTATCCAGATACAACTTTTTAATATTTTGATAGCCCGGCAGGGCCTGCAAATTGGGAGTAATGGCCATATAAAACTGCGTGTCTTCCGGCAGCATGCGGGCCACGTTTTGCGGCTGGGCCAAACCCAATATGCCGGCAATGCGATCCCAATAAAAATAGCTGCCGATGGCCGCCGCACAGAGCAACAACGCCAGCAATCCGACAACCCCACCAATACCCAGGAACATCTTCCGATTTTTATCCATTATTAGCTCCTTTGACTAAGTTCCATCTCTTGATCATTCAGCCGTAAAAAAAAGGCACCGGCAATCATGAGGATAGCAATAATCGCCGATGCCAAGAACATCTCATTTAAGATTTGAGCGGTTAATGCTTCGATATGCTGCCCGATTTCGGCGACACTGTAGGGGGCGCTCAAGACATCGAAACGATGCAAACCCCACGCGGTTAAACTGGAGAGGCCCAGGCTCATCCCCATCAACCGTAAAATAATCACAATACCCGAAGCCACACCCCGCACCTCGGCGGCAACGGCATTGATAGCCGCCGCGCCAACCGGCGCAATGACCAGCCCAAAGCCAAGCCCGGCCGTCGCCAGATGCAAGGCCATAGCAGCGGAGGTCACGGCCTCTGTCCAGGTATTCATCCCGAAAAATCCCACCCCGATAAGCAGCAAACCGCCCACTGTCGGCAGTCGATACCCAAAACGGGTGGCTAACCAACCGCCCCCAATCGAGGCCACGGCCATCGCGCCGGTTAGGGCCGATAGTACTTGCCCGCTCTCAAGCGCTGCGGATTTGATAAACTCTTCGATGGTAGCCCCTTCGGCCAAAATGGCATTAACAAAGAGCGGCACGGCCACCATGGCAATGATCAGCACAAAGCCGATGGCAAAGTTGATGAGGCAAGCGATGGCAAAGTTGATGGCTCGAAACATACGCATATCGACCAGCGGATTGGTGAGCCGCTGCTCAAGCCAAATAAAAATACCCAGAGCCAACCCGCCGATGACCATATAGGCGGCCGTTTTTTGCCAAGTAGGCATCACCGCCGCTGCCGCCGAAAAATCAAAGGTGGGGCCGGTGGCGGCTTGTCCGCCGCTGCGGGCCAATCCGACATTAATGGCGATCAGCGCTGCCGATAAGAGAGCCGCACCGCCCCAATCAAGTGAGACCATCGGTTGAGTTCGCTTTCTATCCAAATCTGCCAAAAGTCGCCAGGCACCGGCCATCGCCAGCAAACTTATCGGAATGTTGATGTAGAATTGCCACTGCCAGGTGAAATAGCGCACCCAAAACGCGCCGTACAGCGGGCCGATGATCCAGCCCAACGTATCGACTGCCCCTAACAAGCCGAGCGCATAAGCCCGTCGCCCCGGCGGAAAGACATCGCCCACAACGGCCATGGCCACCGGCACCACGCCGCCACCACCGATCGCTTGCACAACCCGCGCAAAGATGAGAAACGGTAGCGTTGTGGCTTGAGCCACCAGCAGCGAGCCGACGGCAAAGATAAACATACAGCCCATGAAGAGCCGCCGCCGCCCGTAAATATCTGATATCCGCCCCAGCAGCGGCATCGCCACTACGTGGGTAATCAGGTAGCTCGAAACAATCCACGAGGCATCGTCAAGGCCGGACGGCAGTGGAATTTCAAAGTCGAAGATCATCTGCGGCAGCATGGTAGAGATAACCGTTAAATCATCAGCCGCAATAAAGACCCCAAACGCCACCAGTGCCAAAATCACATAGGCTTCTTGGTTACTTCTGGTGGACACAAAGGGTTTTGAATTCACAATGTATTATCCTGTTGGCGGTATTTCGATGGTTAGCGGTTGATTGTAATGCGTAAAGCGAATGCGCCAGGTTGTAGGCCGCTTCGGATCGCTGGCCAGTTCAACCATTTGCACCTGATGGATAAGAAATGTCTCGGTGTCGATCCACAAGGTAACCGGCACATCGCCATCGGTAATTAACCCGGCGGCCCACCAGGTGATCTGCCGACCCTGGGCAATCCCTTCAAGCTGATAGACGGCAGCACCATCAAGCGTTTCGACAGCGAGCTTTTCAAATTCAATTTGGGGGGCAACGGCCGGAATGCCATACGTTTCATCAAACGGCAGGCTCGGATCGAAATACCAGCCCCATTCCGGTGGAAGCGCCTCCCACCGTTGATTGACAGGATTGGTCACGTAAGAGTCGCCGGCCACGCTAATCAGGCCGATTTCGCTAATCAGGCCAAAGCTGCTGACTTTGACTAGGCCGCGCACCCGGTCGGGGCGCAGCAAATCGCCGGTAACCTGTTTTAAGGCTGTTGTTGGCGGGCGATCAATATAGGCCAGTTTTCCTGTAAGTTCGATTTCGAAGTGGAGTGACTCGACGGCCAGCATAGCCTCACTGGAGCGCCGCACAATTTCATCGGCGGGGAGACTAACTGTCGGTGTTGGTGTTGGTCCTAAACCGATAGCCTGACAGCCTGATATTGCGACAATCATGATGGGGACGAGTACGCTCCATAAAATTTGTTCGCGCAAAAGCTGGGCCTTTTGAGTCTAAATTTTAATGGTGTGGGTCATCATTCTCTCTCTCCAAATGCTGTGGCACTATTTAAAGTGTAACTTAGACCATTGAATTGTCAAGGTTGTACGTTTAAATCACCCGATCATTTTCATTTCATAGTGCCTATTTACCCGATATCCCACTTAAGTATTATTGAAAATCGCGCTTGAGCCTGATAAAATGAATCATAGAGAACACACTTTCAAAAGAAGAGAAGAGCCCTGAAAGAACAGGAGAGGAGTGAGACTTTCTATTCATCGCGTCGCGTGACCAGCGAACACTAGTTTCCAGCCTGGCGAGGAATACATGAAACGTCATCCTTCTTTTATTGCAACCATTTTAGGTTGCTTGTCGGTTTATCCGCTGCTTGTTTTTATCCTTATGTTCACGGGACTTAGCTGTTATCTTACTTCAGCATATTTGCCGCGGTTCAGTCTCTTCGGCGATGAGGCTGCGCCGATTCGGGTACAGCAGCTTCGACCCTTACCCAGCCCGGCCTCCGCAGAGGCACTGCTCTCAGAAACCACCGGACGTGGAGCCGAATCAAATGCGGATCGTTCGAGTTTTCCTAATCAAACGCAATTACCGGGCGATGTCCCTCGCTCGGTTAGCGAATCGACAAACGAAGTGGCCGAAGCGGATACCGCTCTACCCGGCGAATCTTATAGTTCCGTAGAAACCGCCCCCCAAACAAACGAACTTCCGGCGACTACATTCGAGTCGCCGGTGATGGTTGCCGCCTTACCAACGGCCACACCAACCATAGATTTGCTCTTTGAATTTCCCTATTCAGTTGATGATCTCCACCGACGCACGATAGCCACCCCCACTCCCCAGAGCATCCTGGGTGGCGTTGTCTCGAGCCTGGTAGACGTCTTTGATGATTCGGACGAGACGGAAACTATCTCGCGCCGCAGTAAACTGCCCACCCTAACCCCCACCTCGACCGGAACCAGTACCCCAACACCAACCAACACGCCGACGGTTACATCTACGCCAACAGCCACCCCTTTACCGACCGATACTCCACCACCCACGGCAACTCCCACCTTTACCGTAACCCCGCCGCCTACCAATACACCGCTGCCACCGCCGCCCACGGCCGTACCGTTGCCCACCGAAACGCCCTTACCGACGGCCACCCCGGTACCGGAGTACGATTTTCTCGTTGGCGAATTTTACAACAGCCCCACAACCAATCCATTCTTGGTGATGTACGTGGCGATTGTTGACACCAATGAGATCCCTATCGGCGATATGAAAGTGGTCGGCACCCGGCTGGATCACAACCTCACTTATGAAAGCCCGCTTTCAACCTGGCACTTTGAGGGCTACAATGCCCCCGGTGAAGTAATCAAAAGCGGCAACGTTAAATTCGAGCCGCCGGGCGGTATTGAGGCTGTTGACTGGCTCATCTATCTGGCCGATGCCAACGGGGCGCGTCTTTCGGCTGATGTGCCTTTTCACACGGATCCCAACAGCAAACAGTGGTATTTCGTAAAGTTCCGCCGGAAATTTTAGTCTCAGAAAAATCAGGTTCACCCTTTATAAATAGCTTCCCCATTTCTAAAATAAGCCTGGGGAAGCTATTTATTTTACTCCTACCGGACAGGTGACAGTCACTTGGACGCCCTCAATCGACCGGTTTGGGGTAATCCAATGCCGATTTACTACCAATAAGTGACTGTCACCTGACTTTTGCCCATCCTATTAGCCTCTACCTTCCCCCAAAAGTATCAATCACCCCCTTGACACTGTAAAAACAGTTATGATACGATGGGCCAGCAGAAATGCGCATCCCCATCCTCAAGGAGTCACGAATAGTTATGGAGTCTATGGAAGCCCTTATTGGTCAGACGCTAGGCCAATACACCGTTATCGAACAAATTGGCGAAGGTGGTATGGCCACCGTCTTCAAAGCCTACCAACCCAGTTTGGAACGCGACATTGCCCTCAAAGTTTTACCGCCCAGTTTCGCTAAAAAAGGCGATTTTTCCGAACGCTTTTCGCGCGAAGCCAAAGCCATCGCCAATCTGCATCACCCTAACATTTTGCCGGTATACGACTCCGGCCAGCACAAAGGCTACAGCTATATCGCTATGCGCTATATTAAAGATGCTGTAACCCTGGCCGACCGCATGAAACAACCGCTTAAACCCAACCGCATTGTCGATTTGATTACCCAAATTGCTGCCGCGCTCGATCACGCCCACCAGGCCGGTATTATCCATCGCGATATCAAACCCAGCAACATTTTGATGGACGGCGACTGGCCCTTGCTCAGCGATTTTGGACTGGCGAAAATGGTGGAAAATGCCGTCGATCTGACCGGCACCGGCGTCGGAATGGGCACACCCTCATATATGTCGCCCGAACAGGGTATGGGCAAAAAAGTCGATCATCGCACCGATATTTACGCCTTGGGTATCATTCTGTTCGAAATGTTGACCAAACAGATACCCCATAAAGCCGAAACCCCTATTGCGACCGTGATGAAGCGCATCAACGATCCGCTGCCGCTGCCGCGCAGCATCAACCCTGATATCCCCGAAGCCGTCGAGCGCGTGATCTTAAAGGCGCTGGCCGTTGACCCGACCCTCCGTTTTAACAGCGCCGGCGAAATGGCCCAAACGCTTAAAGCCGCTTACGGCAACCAGGCCGATGAAATTTTATCGGAAGTATCCAAAACCTACGTTGAACCGCCATCAAAAACGGTTGCTCCGGCCGGTACGGGAGCAGCAGCTTCGGGCGGGGCCGGTCAATCTGGTCGCAACCTTGCCTTGCCCATCAACATCTTTGGTTTTGGAACCATTGCCTTATTGGTTGGCGCGGTACTATGTGGCGTGGGAGTGCTCATTGTCTTCCAACTGTGGCCGGATCGCTCCCCGGTTACCTGGCAGTACGTTATCGATCTGTCCGATGGTATGAACGCAGCTTTTCCCGGCGAAGATATCAGCAAATGGGAAGCAGCGCAAGCCACTCTGGCTGATGACCTGGGTACTGTCCCGGACGATATTAACGTCGGGCTGCGTGTTTTTGGGCAAGGGGTCGGCGATGCGGCCTGCACCGAAACAGAGCTGCTTGTCGAACCGAATCCCAATCGGGCGGCCCAAATTCAAAACAAACTGGTGAGCCTGTCCCCTTCCGGAGCGGAGTCACCCCTAACCGAAGCGATTGTTCAATCGTTCAATGATTTAGAGTTGGATCCTGACAAGCGCAACGCTCTGGTCATCTTAACCACCGGGCAAGACAGTTGCGATCCGGAAGGTGTCGAGCAAGTCACCACCGTCTTTCAACGCCTTAACGTCAAGGTCGACACCTACGTTGTTGGGTTGGCGGTTGATGATCCGGCTGCCGAGCAAAATTTGCAAACGTTAGCCAGCGCCGGCGACGGTGTCTATCTGACCGCCAACACCAGCAACCAACTCGAAGATGTACTGCAGCTTATTCAGGAGAATCTCGAAGCCGAAAATGATCCGCAAGAGATCGCCCAGGCACCCACACCTACACCAACCTTCACCCCAACTCCAGCGCCAACCGATACACCCGCCCCCACCGCGACTCCCACTGAAGCGGTAGCCGTCGCCCTTAATGCCCAAGACGCCTACGACTTAGCTATCGAACAAGCCCAGGCCTGGCAACCTGATGTCGTCCTCAGCGAAATTCAAACAACATTTATCGACCTACTGGACGAAGAAGGCACCTCCGAAAGCTGGTCGTTTAGTTTCTACTCGCCCTCAACCGGTGAACTGCAAACCTTCTTACTTCAGAATGGCGCTATTCAGCCGACCACGCCGGTGCCGCTGCCCCAACAACCCAACCTGGTGGCGTTTGACGATTCGGTCATCCTTGATACCAAACGAATTTTTGATATCGCCGCCGCTGCCGGGGGCGCAGGCATCATGGCCGAAGGCTACGAGCCATCAGCTGCCTTGACTCAATACCCACTTGATGAAACTATCCCAACCTGGTACGTCAACTACATGAATCCCGATACAGCGGAAGTTGTTTTCACAGTCATCATCGAAGCCCGCAGCGGCGACGTAATGCAAGCCCTCGATCTTCGATAGATGAAAATTTTCGGGTTCTCTCCAATTTAAGGTATACTCCCTTGAAAATAGCAGTTAGCGGTTAGCCAATAGCCGATAGCAAAAGATTTTCATTGTCGGTGTTGTCCTGTAAGGACTCTCCTCTGAAAGTATTAAGTACGACCGAGGAGCGAAACATCCTCAGATGCGAGCGGGCAGAGCAGAACCGCTCCGCATCTGAGGATGTTTACTTCACAGCTAGCCAACCTATCAAACTACCCAACAATCAAACTATTAAACCATAATTCGAGTTTACACAATGACTCTCAACGTTGTTCTTATTTCAACCTACGAATTGGGCCGGCAGCCGTTTGGACTGGCCTCGCCGGCGGCATGGATAAGCACAATCGGTGCCCATGTCGATTGTCTCGACTTAGCCGTCACCGCCCTCAATCCGGAATGCATCAAAAACGCCCATTTAATTGCATTCTATGTACCGATGCACATGGGCACACGCATGACCGTGCCCATCATCGAACAGGTCAAATCGATTAATCCTGAGGCGCATCTGTGCTGCTATGGTCTCTACGCCCCGATGAGCGAAGAATATCTACGCCGCCTGGGTGTCGACACGATCTTGGGCGGCGAATTTGAAACCAGCTTGGCCCATTTGGCCCAACGGTTAACCGATTCCCAAACTGCCATAAACCGCACCAATGACGCATCATCAAAATCGCAACCCGAACCCGTCATCTCGCTCGATCGCCAGGATTTTCTTGTGCCCCGGCGCAGCGGCCTGCCGCAGCTCAACCAATACGCCCATTTGGTCAAAAGTGATGGTCATCACGTTACCGTTGGCTACACCGAAGCCAGTCGCGGCTGCAAGCACACCTGCCGTCACTGCCCTATTGTGCCGGTTTACGATGGACGTTTTCGCATTGTACAGAAAGAGGTTGTCCTGGCCGATATTCGGCAGCAGGTTGAAGCCGGGGCGCAGCACATCACCTTTGGCGATCCCGACTTTTTCAATGGTCCAAGGCATGCGCTTTCAATTATCAACTCTCTACACGAAGATTTTCCAGCATTGACCTACGATGTCATCATCAAAGTAGAACATCTGCTAAAACACGCCGCACATCTGCCCACGTTGAAAGAAACCGGCTGTCTGTTTATCACCAGTGCGGTTGAGTCATTTGATGACAACACCCTCGCTATCTTCGCCAAAAACCATACCCAAGCCGATTTTGAAGCCGCGCTCAATCTGTGCCGGGAACGTGATTTATTGCTCGTTCCGACGTTTGTAGCCTTCAATCCCTGGACAACACTGGCCGAATATCGCCATTTTTTGCGAGAAATTGTGCGCCTGGATCTTGTCGATCAGGTATCGCCGATCCAATGTGCCATCCGGTTGCTCATTCCACCAGGGTCTCGACTGCTGGATTTGCCGACGGTGCGTGATGTCGTCGGCGAGCTGGATGCCTCGAAACTCTCCTATACCTGGCAAAACCCCGATCCCCGCGTCGACCAATTGCAGCGTGATTTGGAATATCTGGTGCAAAGTTGTGCCGCACGAGAAGTGCCGCGCCGTGAGGTCTTCCGGCGCATTTGGGAGCACGCGTTTGAGGCGATTGGCGATGCGGAAGGCAACGTTCCTTTTCCCAATCTGCCGCCCTGGTCTCGATTTATCCCCTATCTCTCCGAACCCTGGTACTGCTGAGCTGAACCGACTGCGGAGCAGTTTGCTTCGCTTTATCTGTAAACGTAACGCTTTCAAAGCTCTCAAAATTCCTGACAGTGTGAATAACCCTTGACAAAAACAATATTGTAGGCCATAATAGAGCGGTTGTACTTGCGTGGTGACGCAGTCAACAACCTACCTCACCTACTCAATTCTTTTATCTTTAGCAATCTATCCAAATTCATCTTCTGCCATCTTTTAATCGGTTTAATGTTTACTAAACCCGATCTTCTTCTTTTTCTTCTTCTCCTCCTCTTCTGCTTCTTGGGGTTAATTAAAGGTTCAACAACCACCTTTTATTGTTGTGATCTTTGAAAATTCGATCTCCATTTGATAACAGACATATAAAGCCAAATATATATATCTGTTGTTTTATGCTTTAAAGATCCTTTGAAGGCTTTAATCGCATAAGGACCTTTCGCTATGCTCAACGAAACTCTTGTTTTCTTGAAAAACCGCTTGAATGGTCACTTGAACTCAGGTCGCAATCCTGAAGAATCCCGAGAAGATCAAGTAGTTTTTTTGGATGGACAGAACCTGGAACCCCTTATCTTTAAATTAGGGGCCGTTTCTGTGCTTTTGATCAACATCGAAGAAGAAAATACGCTTCGCGCTCCCGATCCGCATATACGGATTTCTCCTGATGGCACCCGTCAAAAGATACAACCTGAAATCAGACTCAATCTGTATGTCTTGTTTGTGGCTCGCTTTAAGCAGTATGAGGAATCTTTACGTTATCTATCCCTGATTATTCAGTATTTTCAAAAGCACCGGCTTTTGAATCACCATAACGCCCCTGAATTGAATGAAAACATTGATCAGTTGGTAATGGAACTGATTACCTTGCCGCTTTCTGAACAAAATAATGTATGGAATGCTTTACGGGTCACGTACCAACCTTCAGTTTTATACAAAGTAAAAATGATCGTCTTCCAGGATGAAGACGCGCTAGGCCGGCCGGAAATAAAGGAAAAAACCATTAAGGCTTCACCGTGAAATTTTTGCCTTTAATAGATTTGCGCCTGACACATTCTTATTATGCCGATAGTCGCTGTCTCGACTTTTTGATAGAACCAACACCGACAACGCACACACTCCTCAAAAACCATCGCTGCGTGATAAAGTCTTTTCCAAACGGGATTCGGATTCTTACGGCAGTCACTGCTGACGGTGTTCCGTTTATCCCGCTGGCAACAGGGACCACGTTTACCTTTCACCTGCGCTTACAAAATCCAGACTTTGCCCTATTTACGGACCTTACGGAGATTGGTCAGGTCGCGGTCCCGCTGTACACAAATGCGGGAATGAGTCCGGCAAACTCGATGCAGTTAGCGCTGACTTCTCGACAGGCATGGGCGACGGAAAGCTTTGTCGTCGCCCAACCGTCCCAAGAGGATCGCTTTACCTTGCGGGGTCGCCCCCTGGCCAAGCTTCAGCCCACCGATTTTACGGTAGAAGGATTGGGGCCAACTACCACCCCTACCCACTACGAGGCAAAAGCCAAGATCATCACCATCAACAGCAGCAGCGCCGACCAGGGCGATTCCTTTAAGCTTACGTATGCCACCACCCCTCACTTGAACAGAGGCGTGTTTGCCGATGTTGAAATCCACTATACCGACTCTCTGCCGGAAATTGCGGAGGGGGGTGTAACATTTGAGATTGCCTTCACAGCCAAAAAGGCCCGCTGGAAATATTATGTCATCGTTGATAAAACCGATGCCCAGTTTCACATCGAAGATAAGGCTGCCTCTCCGCTTGTGTTTAGCGATGAAAACCGAACGGATTTGAACCATGATCCCGATCCCTCGGATGATATCGCCAAGACGTTGGCGAAACGATTTCCGCAGATGCAGCGCTTACGCTTTGTGTCAGATGACTTAATCGCCTGCCAGCAGCAGGCCAGAAAATCTCTTCAACTTCGGTTGAATGGCGATCAGGTGTTAAGAGCTTTGCCCAATCCCCCCCTACAGAATTACGCGACCATAGACGTTACCAGAAACGGCAATGTGCAGAAGGAGGATACGTTGTTTCAAATTATCAAATATTTCACCCATCAATTTCAGGCAAAGGGAGGCTAAATAAATATGGCAACTTATAAAACCCCAGGCGTATATGTAGAAGAAATCTCAACGTTGCCCCCGTCGGTGGCCGAGGTCTCGACGGCTATTCCGGCTTTTATTGGTTATACCGAAGCTGGTAGAATGATCGCACGCATCAATACGATGCTTGAGTACGAAACTATTTTTGGGAAGGCCAAACCAAGCAGTTTTACAGTCCAAACTCGTAATAATTCATTAGTGGCGATACAACGCGATATGGCTACAGATGATCCCGAATTTGTGATGTATTATAGCTTGAGCCTCTTCTTTAAGAATGGTGGTGGTAGTTGCTATGTTATTTCTGTAGGGGACTACAATTCCACCCCGGCCAAGACTCATTTTGAAGCCGGCCTGGCCGAGTTGGAAAAAGAGGATGAGCCTACCCTCATTCTGCTCACAGATGCCGTAAATCTGCCTCCAGCAGATTACTACGATCTTTGCCAGCAGGCGTTGGCCCAATGCAACAAGTTGGGAGACCGTTTTGCCATTCTGGACGTTCTGAATGGTGAAGGAAAGGTGGAGGAATTTAGAAACCAGATCGGTATTAACAACCTATTGTACGGAGCTGCTTATTATCCTTATCTCCAGACCTCTCTGAATTTCCATTTCGCAGAGGATGGAATCAAATTAGATGGTGCGAGGATTGGTGGCTCCACTTGGCAGAAAGCATTTGGGGATAAGGGAATTGTTGTAAGTTTCACCGGTACGGCCGGTGACACACCCAAGGTAAAAATTGTGGGGGCGGGTGATGAGATTACATTCAATGCAACCGCACTACATCTATTAACAATTAACGGTGTTAACGGAAAAACCGGAGCCGATGTGGTGACCGCGTGGGACGCCTGGGCAAGTGTCAATGATTCTCAAGGTTTCAGCATTATTAAAAACGAGGGTGGTAGTGGGGAGGTTCCTACATCGACAGCCAATGTAGATCTAGAAGCGCAGTCGGTGGCACCGTCATCCGATACTTTAGCCTCGATCAGATCCACAAACACGACCCTGTACAATCAAATCAAAACCGCTATGGCCCAGCAACGGATGGTGCTCCCGCCCAGTCCGGCCATCGCCGGAATATATGCCAGTGTTGATCGAGACCGTGGCGTTTGGAAAGCGCCGGCCAACGTGAGTCTGTCGGCTGTTCTTGGCCCGGTTGTTAAGATCACCCATGACCAGCAGGAAAGTTTGAATGTTGATCCGGCTGCCGGAAAATCGATCAACGCTATCCGCGCTTTTATGGGTAAGGGGACCTTAGTTTGGGGTGCCCGCACCTTGGCCGGCAACGATAATGAATGGCGCTATGTGTCCGTTAGGCGGCTTTTTAACATGATTGAAGAGTCGACCCAAAAAGCGACCGCCTTCGCCGTGTTTGAGCCAAATGATGCTACGACCTGGCTCAAGGTGAAAGCGATGATCGAAAGTTATCTTTATGGCTTGTGGGAACAGGGGGCGCTGGCCGGCTCAACACCAGAGGCCGCCTACTTTGTCAATGTCGGTTTGGGCAAAACCATGACCGCCCAGGATATCCTGGAAGGACGCATGATTGTAGAAATTGGTGTGGCTGCGGTCAGGCCGGCCGAGTTCATTATCCTCAGATTTACCCACAAGGTGCAGGAAGCGTAACGGCTAAGCACCCATTCAAGTCGACTATAAAATAGCTAAACGAGGAGAAAAAATATGGCCCTCACCAAAGATGAAATCAAAACCGCGTATCCATTGCCCGTCTACAATTATAGAGTAGAGATTGGCAGTGAGGCTGTCGCCTTTTCAGAAGTGTCGGGTTTAAGCATCAGTTATGAGACAACCACCTACAAAGAGAGTCCGGTAGAAAGCGGCGCACCCGGACCACGCATTATGTATATGCCTGCCCAGAGAAGTCCGGCTAATATTACTTTGAAAAAAGGTTTGGTTCGGAGCAGCAGCGTCGCCACGTTCTTTAAGTGGATCAATTCGATTCAAATCAACCAGGTGGAAAAGAAAGATATCTATATCAGACTGATGGATGAAAGTGGCGCTGCCGTTATCAGTTGGAAAGTGACCAACGCCTTCCCCAAAACGCTGAACGCGCCCACCTTCGATGCTAACAGCAACGATGTGGCTATTGAAACTATGGAACTGATGGGCGATGGTATCTTTATTGAAGAAGCCTAAGACGTAAGGTATGGCCCAAAATAAAGATCATATCAAATCTACATATCCGTTGCCGGTTTACAATTACCAGGTGACCGTCCTCAAAGACGCAGAGACGCTGGTTATCGGTTTTGCTGAAGTTTCAGGGTTGAGCGTAGAGTACGAACCGGTAACCTATAAGCATGGCTTAAGTTTTGTGATGGGGAATAAATTTATCCCCGGTATGCGCCAACCGATTCGGTTAACTATGAAAAAGGGGATAGTAAAAAGCGGTGACTTTTTACAAAGCTGGATCTACAACACCTATACCGACCCTTTTTTTTCAAGCGCAAACCGGGATATTTTAATCGATCTGTGCGATGAGTCAGGTAAGCCGGTGATAAGGTGGACGGTGAGAAAGGCTCTGCCCATCAAGCTCGACGCCCCCACCTTTGATGCTAACAGCAATGACGTGGCAATAGAAACAATGGAAGTGATTGCCGACTATTTGCAGGTTGATTACGATCCCTGATCTAAGCTACTATTCGATGCCAAAAAAGGTAATTTTTTTATGGACCTACCCGGATCGATTCCATACGTTGGCAATCCGCCCTTAAGCTTTCGTTTTGGGGTGCTCTTTTTTGCCGCGGGTGTTGTTCCCAACCCACTCGATACGCTCTTTCAAAAAGTGTCGGGGCTGGGCAGCACTGTAGAAACCGACAGTGTTAATGAAGGGGGGCAAAATCTTTACACACAATCGCTTCCCAAAAAAATCCGGTACGAAAATCTGGTTTTGGAACGAGGACTGGTCGTCGGTTCGCCCCTGGTCATCGAGTTTAATGCGGCGATGTCTCTCTTTAAATTTTCCCCTTCTAACGTACTGGTCACCCTGTTAGACAATACGCGCATCCCCATTGCAAGCTGGCTGTTTATGAAGGCGTACCCGGTCAAATGGCACGTGTCCGACCTGGATGCAACGGCCAATTCAGTTGTGATCGAAACCATGGAGCTGGCCTACCAGCAGATGCAAGTCATCAGGCTATAATCCTATGCCCGTAGAAATCAAAGAACTCATTATCAGAGCAATTACAACCACCCATGCAGATGCAGGCTTGGACGATTTGCCTCAGGGGCAAGATTCCGCCGTCGATAGAGAAGCCATCATCCAGGAGTGTGTCAGGCAAGTGTTGAGAATTCTCAAAAAGAAGCTGGAACGTTAGATGGTTCTTAAAAATCCTTTCAAGCTACAGAAACTAAAAATAAACGTTTACGACAAACGCCCGCGGATTGGTTCACCTCAGGATACCTTTACGGTGATGTTCAATCCGACTTCAATATCAATGCGGCATGAGAATGTGTTTCAAAAACTCCAGGGCATCAACACCAGCGGTCGAAAAGCCATGTATGCTCACAGCCGGTCGGACCAACTGCAATTGGATCTGGTTCTGGATGGCACAGGCGTGACCGATTTTGGATTGTCCCCTTTGGTTGGGTTGGGCACAAAAAGCGTCGCAGAGCAAATTGATAAATTCCTGAATTTATGTTTCCACATGGATGGGGATATCCATGAACCCAAATTTCTAAAAATACAGTGGGGCGAGGGGGTGCTGAAGGATTTTGACTGCCGGCTACAGTCCGTTGATATTGAATACACGTCTTTTGATAGAAACGGTGCCCCGCTTCACGCCACGCTCAAAACAACCTTTGTAGAAGACCCGGAGCCGTCAAAACGAATTCGGAAAGAAGGGAAAAACTCACCCGATCTCTCTCATACCCGTATTGTGAAAAGCGGCGATACCCTACCCTTGCTCTGTAAGGAAATTTATGGCTCATCTGAGCATTATCTTAGGGTAGCCCAGGCCAATAACCTGAATAATTTTAGAAACCTGACTCCGGGCCAGGAGATTATCTTTCCGCCCCTGGAGAAATAAGGCTATGCAAACTAACCAGACCCCGCGCTATCAATGAGTGTTGTAACCGTTACGGTTTTAAGCGAGGGCAAGCTCATGGATCCCATCTATGAGCTTGTATCCCTTGATATTCGCAAAGAGGTGAACCGCATCCCCTACGCTCAACTTGTTTTGCTGGATGGCGATGCGACGAAGCAGACCTTTGCAATCAGCGATGAGCCTTTTTTTGAACCGGGGAAGGTAATTGAAATCAAATTGCGGTACGAGGACGCCCCCGCCCAGGAGGCGACGGTATTCAAGGGTGTTGTGGTCGGGCACGGGGTGGAAGCCGGCGGCCAGGGATCACTGCTGACGGTTGAACTCAAAGATGCTGCGATCAAGCTGACCTATGTTAGAAAAAGTGCAATTTATCGAGATCAGACCGATGACAAGGTTATCGGGCAAATCATTAGCAATAATGGGCTAAAGAAAGGCTCAGTCCCGGCCACGCAGCCTCAACATGCCCAACTGGTGCAATATTATTGCACGGACTGGGATTTTATTCTAAGCCGGGCAGAAGCCCAGGGCCTGCTGGTGATGGTCGATGACGGAGAAATTTCTCTGCCCGCAATCGCCCTGATCGGGCAGCCCAAGCACACATTTGAATATGGGCTAACTGACATATTCAACTTTGAAATAGAGGCGGATGCCGGGCACCAATACCCGGATGTCCAAAGCATTGCCTGGGATATCAAAAACCAGAAACTAACCAAAGTAGCCAAAGCCAAAGATTTCAAGCTGTCGCAAAGCAATCTTAACGGGGCCAAAATCGCCAAGACAATTGGGGTGGAGTCTAACCTACTCGCCAGTCCCGTGCCGTTGGCCCCCAAGGAATTGCAGGCCTGGTCTGATGCCACCCTGGCCCGCAGCCGGATGTCGATGGTTAAGGGGCGCATTGCCGTACCGGGCTTTGGCGACATAAAACCCCTGGACATCATGGAAGTTAGCGGTATAGGCAAACGCTTTAACGGTAAAACTTTGGTAACCGGCATTCGCCACCAAGTGAGCGAGCAGGGCTGGCAAACTGATGTCCAGTTCGGCCTGGCGGCGGAGCGTTTTGTCGACCGGCGAGATATTGTCGATGTGCCGGCAGCCGGATTGTTGCCGGCCGTCAACGGTTTGCAAATCGGCCTAGTCGATCAATTTGAGGAAGATCCGGACAAGGAATTTCGGGTTAAGGTCATCTTACCCGGCATCGATCAGAAAACGGGCAGCATCTGGGCCCGTTTGGCCTCACCGGATGCCGGCAAAGATCGGGGTTACTTTTTCCGGCCCGAAGCGGGCGATGAAGTTGTAGTCGGCTTCTTCAATGACGATCCCCGGCAGGCGGTTATCCTGGGGGCAATGTATAGCTCAAAGAATACGCCACCCAAAGATGTTTCAAAACTAACGAAGAAAAATATAGATAAGGCTATAGTTACCAAAACCGGTACCATCATCCGCTTTGTAGACGACTCCAAATCATCGGTTTCCATCGAAACCCCGCAAGCCAACAAAATCATCCTGGATGATGATGCCCAAACCATAGAGATAGCCGATCAACATGGCAACACGATCACCATGAGCAAGGATGGAATCGTGTTAAAGAGTGCCAAAGACCTAAAAATTGATGCCAGTGGCAATGTAGAAATCAAAGGACAAAAAGTGGATGTAAAATGAAAGAAATCAATCTACAAATCACTATTGATGAAGCTAACCTCGTTCTAGAAGCGTTGGGCAACCTACCTTTTGCCAGGGTCTATGCCCTTATTGGCAAGATACAGGAGCAGGCCGGCCAACAACTCAATTCAGCAACCCCGCCGGCTGAAACGAACCAGACCGGCCATGCCGGGCCAACCCTTAAGGAGTAAGCCAATGCCTACCGATCAATCATTTTTGGGGACCGGTTGGAGTTTTCCGCCCACCTTTACCGCAGGCGGGGCAGCGGTAGAACTGGTTTCGGGGGTTGAAGATATTCATCAGAGTTTGCAGATTCTCCTGGCCACTCGCCTGGGTGAGCGGGTGATGCAAGATGACTTTGGCTGCGATTTATCCAGTCTACTCTTTGCCGAAATCGATCAAGACCTGCTCAACTCTCTCAGCAGCCTTATTTCGGATGCCATTTTATACCATGAACCCCGCATCAAGCTGGATAAACTGAACATTGCTGAAGATAAAAACCGGCAAGGCCTGTTGTTGATCGGTATCGAGTACACGATCAGGAACACAAACTCGCGTTTCAATATGGTCTATCCATTTTACATCAACGAGGCTACGACTCCGGGGGTCTTGTAGTCGGTAGTCAGTGAACTGGTAACTGATTACTTTACTACCCGACATCATATTTAGCTTAGGCTAAAATTAGACAGAATTTACAGGATTAACACTATTTTTAGCCTAAATCCTGATAATTTTGTTAATCCTGTCCAATATTTAGTCGTGACTAAAATGTTTGTCGGGTAATGAAACTGATTACTGATAACTGATCGAGAACGGTCAACTATGCCAGATTTCATTCTTGTAGAAGGTGATAAAGCTAATTTTTTGCCTAACTTTGGGGCCGCGGTTGTGGTTGTTCAGCCCGGCGATCTTAAAGGAAGCGGGCCGGCCACGCTGAACGGTAAAAAAATTTGTGTAGATGGTGATGAAAAAAAGGTTTCCGTACCCGGCTGCACCTATATGACCCCGCAGTATTCCATTCCGGGAACGGGCACGCTCAAAATAGCGGCTCTGGCCGGAAACCAAAAGGCCAAGAAAACCAATACGGGAGGCAAAGCCGTCTTACTTAAAGGGGGTAATTTTACGGCAAAGTTTGAAGTGCAAAGCCCGGCCAAGCAGCCTCCACCGGGGCCTGGCTCGCCTATTCCAGACCCTATGTCCCAATATTCCGGACAGGGAACGTTTATTACGACAAATACAAAATTCCAAGGAAGCTGATGGAAATTCAAATATTGTCTGACAATTATGAACCAATCTGCCGATAATCCTTCCCCGTACAACCAACTTTTTCGACGCGATGGCACCAGCCAGGCGGCGCGCCGCCTGGCAGCCCTTGACCCCGACTATGTATCCGTGGATGAGCGTTCGCTCAAAGACTTGCTGGCCTTTGCCCGCGAATATGCCAAAGAATTGCAATACTTTGATGTAGAAAATGGGCAGGTGCAGGCCGTAGATGATTGGCGTAATTTTCTGCGCGACGTCGAAAACAATAAAGAATTAAACCTGGATGATGTGGTGGCGTTTATGCAGGAGCCGGCCAAATTTTCGCCTGAGCAAGCCCAACTCTACACCCGCCCCCATTTTGTGCTGTTTCTAACCTTTCTACAGTTACTTGACCACGTTCAAGCTCAACTCAACACGCTCACCCGCCGACATCTGGATTTTTATTATCAGCAAGTGCTGCGCATGACCAAAAAGCCCGGCACCCCGAATCAGGTTCATGTTCTGGTAGACCTGGCTCCGGATAGCGCCCAATTCCTGCTTCCGGCTGGAACCGCTCTAGATGCCGGTACAGACAGTTTGGGGCAGGACCTTATCTATCGCACCGATCGGGATATTGTTGTCAACCAGGCCCAGGTTGCCCAACTTCGCTCAATCTATATCGACCGGCGAGTTACCGGCATTCGAGAAGCCAGAGAGGAATATGAAGGCTCTAAGACCGAAGCGTTTATGTCCATGCTTCAGATTGCCCTGGGCCAGCCCCAGCCTGGCGACCCTTTGCCCTTCTATGAGATGGAACAGGCACCCGTGGCTAAAACGCAAAAAATTGAAGGGCTGGATGGCTATGACTTTCTCAAGTCATTGAAGGCGCTAATAGACTTTGTGAACACCAATCTGTTTATGGATTTTTCTGACTTCCGCAGCCTGATACGCCTCAAACATCAACGGGAGCAGGCTAACGACGAATGGATAGCAATCAATAAAAAATTAGAAATAATTGGTAAGGCAACAATAGCAAACTTTGAAGTGACTCCGGCAGACTCGAGAGATTTTGATAACAACCTTAAAAAAGCTCTGGGAAACGCCACCGATGAGGATATTAAACACATGTTCGATGGGGTTCCCGAGGTGGCTAGCCTTTACGACGCCTATGATAAGCGCGGGAGACCAGATTTAAAAGCGCAAATTAGTCAGCGTATCCGGGAACGTCTGCACTTAGAAATGTCAGACTTTACCGCCATGATGCAGCTTAAAGTACAGATAGAGAATGAGTGGTTCGAGATCAACCGTATCCTGGTCAAGGCCGGGCAGAAAAAACGAATTAACCCAGAGCCGCCGTACTCCCTGCCTGCCGATGCATCCCCAACCAACTTTGAAGCAAATTTGGTTGCCGCTGTTGGCCCGCTGGAGTATCCGCACGCCCCAAATGGGCAGGCCATTGCGAATATAGACCAGTATGCCACCCATTTTCTGGCCATTGAAAACTACTTCTTTATGTCCGCCAAAAACTTCTCTTATCTCATAAGTATAGCCGAGCGATCGCTAACCGAGACCGCGCCACCGTCCCCCACCGAATGGGACACAGTTTATGAGATCCTGGCAGAGGCTTATAAGAAAAAAGTCTATGCCAGTCTTACTGACGAATTGGCAGCAGCCCGAGACAAAAAAGAATTAGCCACGATGATCGGCATTGCCTTGGGGGAGAAACCGGACCAGGATGAACTGGACCTGGCCCTGAGCAAACTGAGAAGATATATTACAAGTAGCAATAATGAGTTTGAGTTCCTTGAAACGGTCAGCCAAAACTGGACCAAAGGCGATGAGGTTGGTGACAAGGACTGGGATCGAGTTTACCGCATTGTACAGAACGCTCTGTATGTCCGGCTTGGGATACCGGTAGCCCAAAAAGTAGAATGGCTCAACCTATACCCGGCCGAAGATGCAACCAAGGTAGAAGTGAAACTTGGTCTTGAAGCAGAAAAGGGGTCGCCCCGTTGGAGTACTTTTGGCCAGGGTCAGCCGGCGATTAACCCGAACGATCCGCCACCGGCTTCATTTGGCTGGGCCATCAGTTCGCCCTTGCTGGCTTTAAGTCAGGGGGTGCGGACCATAAGCCTGACTTTGGGCTTTCAACAAAGCGATCATTTTAATGAGGGCCTGATCCGCGCTTTGTTTCCGGTTTCAGTGGACAGTGAGGGCGACAGCCCCTTATTTCTTGTTGAGAAGAATGCCGGCCCGTTCCGCATTGAGCTGACCACTGAAAAAGGCTGGATTGAGCCTGATACCCTCAAAGTTGGGGTAGCGGATTATTATGACCTGAGTGGTATGCCGAAATCAAAGCAAGACACCTCGCTGCCGGCCCTAAAATTTGAGTTGACCTTCGAAGAAGATAAAGAAGCTATTGGGCCATTGCCTGATGGGGAAACCCGGCTAGACCCTCGCTGGCCTGTACTCAGAATAATCTTACGGCCAATCTCTGATGCCAAACAAGGCACAACAGGCACGTATTCTACGCCTTATCAGCACTTTCAGAACCTGGTTCTTGCCAAAACGCATCTAAACGTTGGCGTATCAAACTTGACCGAATTTCAAGTAGAAAATGATGAAACGGTACTGGACTCGACCAAACCATTTGAACCCTTTGGCACCAGCCCATCGGCCGGGTCTCGTTTCTATTTTGGTCATCCTGAAATCGTTTACAAAAAACTTGACCGCCTGGATTTCAATATCGAGTGGATGGGCGTCCCTAAAGATATGGAAACCTATTATAAAACTTATTCTGATGTGGATACTTCCTCTAATCCTGTCGCGACTTATACCCCACCGGTGACCTTTACCACGCCGGTGACCAACCAAACCTTTACGGCTCGGATGGGGCTTATGGATAAACACCTCGATGTTCAACTGGCAGGTGAAACTCCATTATTTAACAATGAGGATGCCCGTCAGAGGCGGACTATTCCTTTTGATCAGGTTCCGGGGGCGCTTCAAGCGGGGCGGCCCGGATATGTCTATAACCGAGACCTGGATGTTGTCACAGGTGAAGATCTCCGCACCTGGAGCAGGTATTGGCAATGGGAACTGAATTCTCCCGATTTTCAACATGGTGCCTTCCCGACGGTTGTCGCCAAAAAATCGCTGGCCTTGACAACTGCAATCTCTAAGGGTGAAGGCAGTGCCCTTGTGGCTGAACATTATCAGGTCAATCCACCTTATACGCCAACCATCAAGCAGATGAGTCTGGGCTATGCTGCCTCAGTAGAAATTCGCATGGCAGCTTACAAGCCGGAATCTCAAGTTGACCGCATCTTTCATATTCAACCGTTTGGCTACAGTGAAGTTGAGCCTGAAGCCCTCACCGGGCATTACCCGTTTTTGCCACAATACCACTACGAAGGTGAACTCTACATCGGCATCCAAGAGGTGCACCCGCCCCAAAATCTGTCTTTTCTGTTCCAGATGGCGGAGGGCAGCGCCAACCCGGACCTGGACCCCGCACCCATAGCCTGGAGTTATCTCAGCGGCAACCGCTGGATCAGCCTGGACAACGGGAATGTACTGCAAGATACCACCCGAGGCCTGATCAATTCGGGCATTATTTCGTTTGCCCTCGAACCGGTTCACCCCAGCACGCTGCTTCCCTCCCACTTGTATTGGATCCGGGCCGCTATTCCTCGGGATAGTTACAGCGTCTGCGACACCGTGGCTATTCATACCCAGGCCGTTTCAGCCACCTTTGTTGACCAGGACAATGCGCCCGATCATGTAAGCCGGCCCTTACCCGCCGAAAGCATTGCCGATCTGGTTGCTCCCCTGCCTGAAGTTAGCGCCATTCGCCAGCCGTATACCTCTTACGGCGGCAAAATGGCCGAGCAGGACAGCACCTTCTACACTCGCATCAGTGAGCGATTGCGCCACAAGCACAGGGCCTTGACCCTATGGGATTACGAACATTTGCTCCTGGAGCAATTTCCCCAGGTTTATAAAGCCAAATGCCTGCCGGCAAATCCCAACAATCCGGGCCATGTCGAGCTTATCATCATTCCCGATATCAAGAATAAGCTGCCCTTCAACCCCTTTGAGCCTAAGGCCCCAACCGATCTGATTGCCGATATTGAAACCTACCTGGCAAGCCATACATCGGCCTTTGCTACGGTCAAGGTTAGAAATGCCCATTATGTGCCGATAAAAGTGCGCTTTGCGGTGCGCTTTCGGCCCGGCTACAACGAGGGCTTTTACAAACAGCGTTTGAATGAAGAGATCAACCGCTTCTTGTCGCCCTGGGCCTACGAGGACGGCGCGGAAATCGTGATTGGCGGCAGAATTTATGCCAATGTCATCGTCAACTTTATTGAAGAACGGCCGTATATCGATTATGTGGCTGAAATCAAACTCTTCAGCAGCGAAGACGGCGGCCAAAGCTTCAATCTGGCCCGGCCGTCTACGGCAGAGGCCGGCACCTGGGTTGAGACAAACAGGCCCGATGGCGTGCTGGTGGCAGCCCGTCAGCACGAGATTGATATGATCTCGGACGCAGGGTATGAAGCGGAAGACTTTACCGGAATTAATTATATGAAAATAGAGCTTGACTTTATTGTGGGTTGAAGTGTACCACCGAGGATAAAATTCTAACCCTCTCCCCAATTTGGGAGAAGAGGCCGGCCGGTGAGGGTTATACGAGAAGGAGAAAAATTTATGGATGTCAAGACCATAGACCGCACAAAACTTAAATCATACTTTATAAAAAACAGTATTCCGACCGAGGGTAATTTTGCCGACCTCATCGAGGGTATGCTCAACCAAAAAGATGATGGTATTGTCAAAGCGCCGGGCAACCCGCTGAGTATAGAAGCCGCCGGCGATGACAATAGCGAAAAAAAGGCGCTCAACATCTACCGCAGCTTTGGCGATCAGACCCCGGCCTGGACTCTCAATCTAAATCCCCGCAGCAAACCGAATGATCCCACTACGGCCAAACCGGGGTTTAATATCAGCGACGGCGAGGGCAACAGCCGGCTGTTCATCGACCGTAATAGCGGCAACATTGGCATCGGCACAAACGAACCGGCGGCAAAGCTGGATGTCAAAGTTCCAAAAAACCCGGCCTCGGGAGAACCACTCTTTCGAGTGCTATCTGCAAATAATTCTGAAAGATTGCGCGTTGAGCACGACGGCGCCCTAAAAACAAGTAATCATCTGCAAGTTGACGGCACCGGAGACTCTTATATTAAAGGCAAAGTCGGCATTGGTACGACCAGTCCACAGCAAAAATTGGTAATAAAAGGCGATCAAGAAGCTAAAGATAGGCGGGATCCTAATAATAACATGTCTCTTCCAGGGCAACTGGCAATCGTAGGCAATGCGCCACAGATTGATTTTATTAATACGAAAAGCAAAGGTTGGTCAATCCGCGTTTATGACAGCAAGCTATATTTTATTCGCGAGACTTGGCAGAGTAATAATTTGGTCATAGATGAAGACGGGCGCGTTGGCATTGGTACGGGTGAGCCGGGGGCAAAACTACATGTTATAAACACAAACCAAAATGCTGAAGGTAACACTCTCATCTTGGGGCCTACTAATGCTTCTAATTTGAGATTAGGATACCATGCCGGTTATAGCTGGATTCAATCACATGGAGCCAAACCACTTGCTATTAACCCCGTGGGTAATAACGTCGGCATCGGCACGGAGAGTCCGGCGGCAAAGCTGGATGTCAAAGTTCCAAAAAACCCGACTTCGGGAGAACCAATCTTTCGAGTGTTATCTGCAAATAATTCTGAAAGATTGCGCGTTGAGCACGAGGGCGCTCTAAAAACAAGTAATTATCTGCAAGTTGACGGCACAGGAGACTCTTATATTAAAGGCAAAGTCGGCATTGGCACGGATGAGCCAAGTGCAAAACTACATGTTATAAACACAAACCAAGACGCTGGAGGTAACACTCTCATCTTGGGGCCTACTAATAATGCTTCTCATTTGAGATTAGGGTACCATGCCGATTATAGCTGGATCCAATCACATGGAAGCAAACCACTTGCTATTAACCCCGTGGGCAATAACGTCGGCATCGGCACGACGAGCCCAGGAGCAGGGTTAGAGATCAACAAAAGTAACACCAGTGATCTAGCCTTGCGGGTGACATCATCGGGGCCAGGCTGGGGCTCGGGCATCCAATTTACCAATACGAGCCAGAATGGCAGAACTTACGGCATTTACACTGACCAACAGGGTATTTGGCACTTTGTCGATGAGAGTGCTCAGGTTGATCGGCTGGTGATTGATAAGGAAGGCAACGTTGGCATCGGCACGGCGAGTCCAAAGGCAAAGCTGGATGTAGTTGGTGATTGGGCGCAGTTTTGGGGGCGCAGAGGCACCTTCAAGGTTGGCGAAGTTGCCGGAGATGGGAATTGGCACTCAATACTCAGCAAACTCAATGGTCACCAGGCTTACGAATTAATTGCGGACATAGGCGTATCCGGTCGTCACGGGCTTACCCACGCAATTGTGGTTTGCACTTACGGTAGCTCCAACAGTCACCCGGGAGTCACCATGACCCAAGCCGATTATGTCGATGGCAAGATTGAGGTTAAATGGGACATCAACAAGAGCGGCGAGAATGCTCCTATTTATAATTACGATCTGCAAATAAGAACGGTAACAAATTACGGAACAGGTAAGAACATCTCTTATAGACTCACAAAGTTATGGTAACATCCTGAGTAAACCATGATCGATTCTCAAACCTTACCCATCATGCCACTCGAACATCCAGCCATGGACTATGCCTTCCTGCGCCGGGAAGGTATTCAGCATCTGGAACGGATGGCCGGCCACCTATGGACAGACTTCAATGCTCACGATCCCGGCATCACCATTTTAGAGCAGGTCTGCTACGCCCTAACGGACCTGGCCTATCGCATCAATTATGATCTGCCGGACCTACTCAGCAGCGGCGGAGATGCGGCCTATGACAGCTTGTACAGCCCGGCCCGGATTCTGCCCGGCCGGCCCGTGACCTTGAGCGATCTGCGCAAGCTGGTCATTGACGTGGAGGGGGTCAAAAATACCTGGATTGAAAAAGTTGCAGCCCAACAACCGCCCCTCTATTTCCAAACCGGTGACAATGAACTGAGCCTGCAAGGGGATGAACGCATTGCGGAACCTGTTTATTTGAAGGGGCTATATCGCGTCAAGATTGAAATATCCGATCTGCTCTATAGCGAGAGTACCGTAAATCAAGGTGAGGTGCAAAGGCAGGTGGCTCGCCGCCTGCATGCCAACCGCAATTTGGGTGAAGATTTTGAAGCGATTGAGGTCTTAACCCCGGAGTACATTCAGGTCCATGCTCGGGTAGAGATAGAAGCCGTTGAGGATGCTGAGGCCATTTTGCTGGGCATTTACCGGCGGCTGGCCGATCATATCTCCCCGCCGGTTCCCTTTTACACGTTGAGTCAATTGCTGGAAGCAGGCAAAGCCGTGGACGAGATATTTGAGGGGCCGCTGCTGGAGCACGGTTTTATCGACTCTACGGCCCTTGAGCAGGCTCAGCGCCGCACCGTACTCCACACCTCAGACCTGATTCGAGAAATTATGGATGTTCCCGGCGTTAGAGCGGTGCGCAATATCAGCCTCACGACCGGCGGCGGATCAGGAACGGATACGGCCGCAACGGATACAACCCAGACGTGGTCGCTAGATTTAAATCCGGCCCTGGCACCCAAATTAGATATCGGTGGCTCTACTATTCACCTGGAGCGAAACCGGCTGAAGGCGGGCGTGAATGTGGCCGGCGTGATCGAGGCCTATTATCAGGGGTTGAGATACGCAGCCAATTTTGAAAAACTTAGCTCCGCCGAGCGAGATTTGTCGCCGCCGTCGGGCCGAGATCGCCACGTGGGTGATTATTACTCGCTGCAGCACCAACTTCCGGCCGCATACGGCATCGGTGCGCTGGGCTTGCCCGCCTCCGCCTCACCGCAGCGCCAGGCCCAGGCCAAACAACTAAAAGCCTACTTAATGTTTTTTGATCAACTCCTGGCCAATTACTTTAGCCAGTTAGCTCACGTCAAAGATCTGTTCTCTTTTTTTGGCTCCTCGTCGGCCGGGGTCGCTGCACCTACCTATTTCTCGCAACCTATCGCCGACCCCAGCCTGGGGCTAGATGGGCTTCGTGAATTGGAACCGGCCCATCAAGGCCGGTTACAAAAGGTCACCGAAAACCCGTATACCGCGCCGGCGGAAGCCGCGCTCCAGCCGGACTTCCGCCGGCGGTTTCCCAACCGGCGCAGTCGCTTTTTGAACCATTTGTTAGCCCGGTTTGCCGAGCAATTTACGGAATATTCTCTCATTTTGTATGGCGTGATGCCCCAAACCGGGGCCTCGGCTGCCGAAAAGTTGGTTGAGGATAAAGAGAGATTTTTGCAAGCGTATCCCCAGTTGAGCAGCGCCAGAGGGCAAGCCTTTAATTATCTTGAACCCTGGAATAGCCCAAACCGGTCGGGTCTGGAACAGCGGATCAAACGTAAGTTGGGCCTTGTTGATGAGCAAGAGGATTTTTACATCGTCGAACATATTCTGCTGCGCCCCATGACATACGAAGATGTCGCTAAAATGGAAGGTGATCCACAGCAGCAAGTTCCAATATTGAGCAATCCTCAACATAAGGACCCCTATTCGTTGCAGATCAGTTTCGTCTTTCCTGACTGGCCCCCCCGATTTGGTAACCCTAACTTTAAAGCCTTTATTGAGCGGACGATTTACGAAGAGACCCCGGCCCACCTGATCCCCTATATTCGCTGGCTAGACCAGGCCACCATGACGGCCTTTGAAATTGTCTACCGTGATTGGTTAGAAAAACGGCGTGCTTATTTTGCGAGTCAACAGGGAGTATAAGCCATGGCCACCACGCACCTTCATGTTCGCGATACCCGCGACCGGCTGATTGACCTGTTGGGTATTGGGCAAACCTACCCCCTGCAAGACCTGCCCGTACGGGATGAGCAACTTATGGTAGCCTTTAATACTGCCGCCAAAATCCCTGTTGAATACAGCCAGCAGGGCGTCTTGTACCAGTTACACGACCACCGCGTCCCGGTCGAACGTACACCAGAAGGAGAAAGAGGACCGGGCGTACCCATCGAGGCAGAGGGTAACGGGGGAACGATTTTTCTGGAGACCTACAAAATCCAGGAGGACATCACCTTTGAGATTCTGGCCAGAAAACAATACTCTAGCCGGGAAGCGTACCTACACCAGACCGCCACCGTCAAAGTCGGCCTTGATATAACCCTCAACGCCTGGATCCGAGAGGTACCATATCTGGACCCCACAGTCGAAAACCCCACCAACACCACACCGCGCATCATCCATTACGGAACGAGCGTGACAGTAGAGATAGAAAGCAGCCAGGAAGGAGTGGATTATAAATTAGTCTACTTTCAAGGAGAAGAAGAGGTTGTGTTATCGGAGACGGACGAGCGAGGTAACCTGCACAATATTATTCTGACAACAGAGCCGGTCTACGAAGATGCAGACGTCCGTATTCGGGCTACCAAAACGTTCGATCCGGCTGAGCATCGTGATACGCAAACGGCCCTGCTCGATGTGGTTCTGCCTCTCAAGGTGCGGGCCAATCCGGCGCTGGCCGTGGCGGTCGATCCCGTCCCTATCATCGACTTCAACCAGGTGCCAATCATCAAAATTGCGAATACGCAACCAAGCGTTACTTACCGGCTTTATAAGCGTCCCATTCCCGACCGGGATTTTGTCCACAAGCCAGATACCGATAAGGACGTGATCAAGATTAGCGTGGCCGGCGCGCCGGATGCTCAGGTTATCAAACCACCCCGGCAAGAGCTTTGGGATTTGCCTGAGGGCTATACCGCCTGGGGTGAGGCGCAACGCGGATCGGGGGGCGAGCTACAATTCACGACCGAGCCATTAACTGACGACAGCTTGATTATTGTCCAGGCTGCCAAAACGCATCAGATTTCTCAAGACCCTCAGGCAAACCAAACACTGCCCTCGGCCATACAATTGGAACAGGCGGCGGTGGTTTTGGTGCGGCCTGACCCCGCGCCCCCACTACGCCTTAAGGTGTTGGTGGTAGGGGCGGAAACCGGCGGCGATTTGGAGGTTTTTGATGGTCAGCCGGGCGTTTTCTATTATTTTCGAGCCGATCCGGATGGCCATGCTCTGGGTCTTCCTGCCTATTTCCACAAAAACGATGATCAAGACAAAACCATGAACAAAGGTTTGGATCAACTCAAAATAGAAGTGGATTTTGTACTTGCCCGCGCTTTACCTGGGGAGACAGCCGGAATTGATCTGGCCCGGACTCCTCCGCAGCCGCCACTTCTGGAGACCGGTCCGCTACCCACCGGCTCTAACTTGCATATCCTCGCCGTCAAAGCGCAGACCCAGGTGGCTACGCCGCTAAACTACATTCCCCAAATCTCAACCAATCCGGAGGTTGGCCCGGAGGAAACTGTTGTTGACTACGGTGCCAAAACGCGCATTCGCATCAAAGCCAGCCAGGTCAGAGAATGGTACCAACTGCTGCTGGACGGAAAGCCACTGGCTGACCCGGTGAAGGGCACCGGCCGAGACCGCCTCTTGGAAACCGGTGCATTATGGGAGAACACCACAATCGAGCTGCTGATCACCCAACCCGACGAACCAATCAAGGTGGAGCGATTATTCAGATTTGCGATCCTGGTTCGTCCTGAGTCTGAATAAGGGTGTTCATTTTATGAGCGAGCAAAAACATATTATCAAACGCCAAATTATTGAGTTGCAGGTCCAGGGGACCAAAGAAGGGCAACAGCTTCAGGCCGAGGTGAGCCGCATCTATCGTCAACGGATCGTTCCGCTTATCGATCAGTACTGTACAGCCTTGAGCGAAACTGATCGTATCCACCGGATCGAGTCGCTGGAGATAGACCTTGGCTACATCGATCCACTGAACCTTGAAAAAGATTTTGTGGCTAAGGTAGGGCCGGCCTTATATCAGGCTTTGACCGAGCAGATTCGCCAACAGGAACAAGAAGCCAAACGCCAAGAACAAAGCCCTAAAGCGGCCTCGCAACTGGAGTTATTTGCGTTCTTTGCCCGCACCGGCAGCCTGCCCTGGTGGGCGGATACCGCCCAACCCCAACTTTTGAATGACTGTTTACACCATCTGATCGAGACCGCGCCTGCCCCACTGCGCCACTTGATGCGGGAACTGGTTCAGGAACAAGCCCCCTTGCAACGCATTGTCTATCATTACGCTGATGAACTTCTGGCCAATCTGGCCAACCTGCTGTTGCCAACTCACCAACAGGCCCGCAGTTATGACCCGCCAGCATTGATCGAAATTTTACAAAAAACCAGAACGGCAACCGGCAAACAGCCGACCCAACTCAGGCACAGCACCTGGATCGCCATTTTGCACGTTGCCGGCTGGCAAGAAGAGCAGTTTGGGCGGCCAGAGCCATTTTATCAAGCAATTTTGCGCCGGATTGCGGCTGAACGGGGGATATCGTATCGCGCTCTGCTAGATGATATCTATCAGGTTTTGCAAGCAGGCCAGGCAAATATCCACAGCGCGTTCAAGCACACGCTTGAAACACTCTATTGGGGACATCCAGGTACCGAGGCCAACATTAATGCTCCACATTCGGCGCAGACAAGTGGGGCATCGTCAGCCGATTTGTTGGCAGCCTTGCGGGCGCTGGCCCCTCGACTGCCAACTTCGATCCGGGCAGAATGGCTGGTCGTACTCAAAGAACTAAAAAGCGACGAAACCGCTCCAGAAACGTTACCGCTCGAAATGAGGCAACGTTTTCTGCGGCTGTTACGGGCAGACCCCGTGTCTCACAGCCAGCCTTTGACGGTCAATCGAGATTGGCTCTCGGAGCTTCGAGCGTTGGCCCCGGCAGCGGGGTTGGCTCCTGAAACGGTGTCTGAACTGATCCGGTTACTCGCGACGGTGGTGAGCGAGCCGGTGATATCCCCCACCATAGCCGATGAAACACCAGAAGCGCAGGTGAGTGAGGGGGCGTTAACTGATTTATTGACCCGCTGGCTCAGCGAGGCGTTGGAGGAACCGGCTTCTTTACGCCCAGTAACCAAAAAAACGGTTGATTTGGGTTTTAGCGAGGCCAATGAGGTGTATATCAGCAACGCCGGGCTGGTGATTCTATGGCCTTTTCTGACCCACTTTTTTAGCCGGTTAGATTTTCTGGACAAGAAACAGTTCAAGGATGCAGCCGCCACCCAGCGAGCCGCGGGGCTGCTGCAACATATCGCTACCGAAGCGGACACGTTTCCGGAGTACCTGCTGCCGCTCAACAAGGTACTGTGCGGTCTGGAACTGACCGAGGTATTTGACTTTGGACCGCCTCTGTTAGAGACAGAAACGGAGGAGTGTGCGGATCTGCTCCGGGCGGTCATCGAGCAAGCACCCATCCTGCGCAATATGTCAGTGCCGGGATTCCGGGGCACGTTTTTACTGCGGCATGGGGTGTTAAGCAGTCGCGATGGAGCATGGCTGCTGCGGGTTGAACGAGAAACGTATGACGTGGTGTTGGATCGGTTTCCCTGGAGTTGGGAATGGGTGAAGCTACCCTGGATGACCGCGCCATTGCGGGTGGAGTGGTAATGGATAATTTGATTCGACAGAACGCTCACGATTTGGAACAAGAACTAACCTGGTTTGCCCAACTGCTGGATGCGCGATTTAAACGCTACTTTGGCCAGGCGGCCGACGTTCAGGATGTATTTGAAATATCTCCGCCTGATTTAAGTGAGTCTGAATCGCCCTATGCCCGTTTTGTGCGCTATTATCAGCTCTCTTTAGCCGAACGGGCCGCCCTGGTGCTGGGCTTGGTGCCCCATATCCGACCCCAACTGTTAGATATATTTTTCACCAAAAACAAAACCTTCGACCGCAAGTTTACCGAATTTGGCGGAGTCTGGGGCGGCCCCAACGACGACTTTGTACCCACCGGCGAGACGCTGGCCTTTATTTTGGCCGGTGACAATCTGGAGATTCGTTTTGCCATAGAAACACTTTTTGACGGCGATCATTTCTTTGCCCAACATAACATCTTGCGCCTAACGCCGACCGGCGATGAGGCCCGTATGAAATCCGCCCTGCGTCTCTCGGATGAGTATCTGAGTTACTTTATCACCGGCCAGCCGCGCCGGCCCGATTTTGGAGCCAACTTCCCGGCCCGCTATATCGAGACCCAACTGACCTGGGACGACTTGGTGCTGCACCCCGGCACCCGCAAGCAGATCGAAGAGATCGAAACCTGGCTGCAGCACGGCCAGACATTAATGATCGATTGGGGTATGGCTCCTAAGCTGCGGCCCGGTTATCGCAGCCTCTTTTACGGCTCGCCCGGCACCGGCAAAACCATGACCGCCTGCCTGCTGGGCAAATCGACCGGCCGGGATGTCTACAAAGTGGACCTCTCGCTGGTAGTGTCCAAATATATTGGCGAGACGGAGAAAAATCTGGCCAGGGTCTTTGACCAGGCCCAGCACAAAGGCTGGATTCTCTTTTTTGACGAGGCCGACGCCCTCTTTGGCAAGCGCAGCGAGACTAAGGACGCCCACGACCGCTACGCCAACCAGGAGGTCTCATTCCTGCTCCAGCGCATCGAAACCTTCGACGGTATTGCCATCCTGGCCTCCAACCGGCGTGAAAACCTGGACGAAGCCTTTGCCCGCCGCTTCGAGTCGGTTATCTATTTCCCCATACCGCGTCCCGAAGAGCGGCTGCGTCTGTGGCAACAGGGCTTTTCGCCGCAGGTCCAATTGGAGGAAACGCTTGATTTAGAGCGTATCGCCCAGGAACACACCCTCTCCGGCGGGTCGATTATGAATGTGATCCGCTACGCCTCACTGCAAGCGCTCAAGGGGGGCAGCACGGTGATTGCTGGCGATGATGTGCTGCAAGGCATTCGGCAGGAGTATGCTAAAGAGGGAAAATCAGGCTGAGTTTTGAGAATCTAAAATTTCTTCCGAATGGTCTGGATATTTAAGACCGAGGGGTGTATTTTAACGGCATATATGACCCTGTTTAAAAAGATACAGTCCAATTAAACAAACCAAAGGCGAAAACAAAGATTATTGAAATCTACGAAACAAAAAAAAGGAGTATATGTGAAGACTTATGCAGATAAAAAACAAGAAAATAGAAGTCAGTCGATAGCTAATGAGGTTTCTCAAAAACAGAGAGATGAACCGTCCACATTTCAATTTGTGGACAAACGCCCAGAAGCTATTGCGCAAAGAAAGTTGCAAGAGTTAGCGAACAGTTCTCAAATGGCCAAAAGCACTTATAACGTAATCCAATTGTCTAAAGATATTGCTCAAAGAAATTGGAGGATTGTAAATCAATATAGCCGTGATCAAGCGAAAAGAGCAGTAAGAGCCTTATTGAGAGCTGGTTACACGCCAGATGAAACTGGTAGGATGATAGTGCCGCTTATCGACCGCTTAGGGCATGGACTTCAAGTTTTTGCACATGGAACAGGTGGAAGTGATAGCGGAACGCAAGGTGATACAATGGGCAGAATTAGGAACTGTGTTAATGATTTAGTGGCGTGGGCAGCGGCTAACCCTAAAGAGGAGAAGAGATCTTCACCTTCACATAAGCGTGCAGGTGGGGGAGGAAATGGAGGTAAAAAAGATGATGATGATTCAAAAGATGGCGGCAGTAAACACATTGGTACAGGACATCTTGCATCGTGGCAAACAGGAATACCTGCTTGGTATCCCAACAGGACTGATAAATATTAGGAACCTATTATGTGTAATAGGACAAGCAGCATCCTGAGCAGGTTGGACCGTAGCGGAAACCGTATCGACGGGTATGGTGCATCCACCGATTCGAGGCAAAACTGCCCCCTTCGGTACGCACTTCACTCTATTCCGCGTTTCAGGATGCGTCCTGCGCTTGTTGAAAGGATGCTGGTTAATGAGTTATGTAAACAGAAATTATGGGCCGGGATATATGATTGAAAATAGACAACATAGGTTCACACCCGGTAATTATCCATTTAGCAACAAATGCGCGTTTGCGACACTAACATCACCTGAGTGGAGGAGCCGAGTTCAAGATGCTAAATGGATAAGTCTGGTCGAAGCAAGTCTAGCCCGATTGAGTATGAGAAATTGATGATACAAAACGCAGCTCATGTTCGACAACAGACGCAAACGGCTGTGCGCATCTCTAGTCTCGATGCGTCTGCCGGTTCTAATGGGGTCGCGATTGCGCCGCCAGCGTATGGGATTGATATTGTTGATCACCAATCTGTTGGGCTGGAATCAGAAGATAAGCAGGCAGAGCCATCGCTGGCATCGACCATATGGCCGGCCCAGAGTCACCCGATCCAACGCAAATCCGGGACAACTGAAGCCAACAGCGGTGCGTTTGGACCAAATCGACCAAACAAAACCGGACTGCCGGACAAGTTGAAAGTCGGAATTGAAACCCTCTCCGGTTACGCTCTGGATGATGTGAAGGTTCATTACAATTCCGCCAAACCAGCCCAATTGCAGGCATTGGCCTATACGCAGGGCACGGATATCCACGTGGGGCCGGGACAGGAAAGACATGTACCGCACGAGGCTTGGCACGTGGTGCAGCAGAAGCAGGGACGGGTGAAACCCACTTTACAAGCTAAGGGGGTGAACATCAATGACGATCCGTGGCTAGAGGCCGAAGCGGATCGTATGAGCCGCCATGCAGTTCTCTATCAAGGGCCGGTGCAAGCGAAAAAGGTACCAACCCGCGAGTAGAACCCCGTGCCGTTCAGTGTATCCGCTCCCAGGTCGGCTGGCAAGGGAAGTTATGAAATTGCAGATGGGGCAGCAGGACAGCAAGTTGGCTCAGTGATGGTCCACGACCGAGACGAAATGTCTGTCGAAGTAACAGATTTGGGGGTCGATCCGGCGCATCGCCGGCAAGGCCTTGGGAAAGCATTGATGGCTTCGGCTCTGCGCACCGTCCAAACTGCATTTTTAATCTAAGGATCGCCACCTTGTCGCCCTAGAGAAAATTGCCGGCAAACTCTGATAAAGCTGGCTTTTCTAACAAAGGCATGGTATGATTGGGTACCCCGACCACGCTTCAACAACAGTCCCCCTTTTAAAGTCAACGGATTAACGACAATACCTAAAATTTGGCTTTTCCGACTTTCGTTGTCTCAATCGAGCTGTTCTATAAACTCTCTCCAGGTGATCATTAACCTTTGGCGCCATGTGTCGATGATTAGGTTGTGGTATAACGGTTGCCATAGGAAGCTCAGGCCCATTTTACAAACTAACAGAGTCTTAGAAACGGAATATTTCTATGGATGAACAGAGTCCTTTTAAGATTTTAGGAGACGCTATCAAAGCTGTACCGGAAATGAAATATTTGTGGGGAGTTGTGGGCATTGCGGCTGTCATCGCAATTGTTGCCTTCTTGGTTCAGGGAGACTTTTATCAGAAGTTTGTCTGGCCTGCTATAATTATATTTTGCTTCTTGTTTATTGTGCTCCTATTTTCGAAACTGGCAACGCTGTCTAATGAAGAATTTCTTTGGCCTCTTCGCATTCTATTATGGGCAATTACCTTGTCAGTGGTTATGGCTCTTATCCTTATTTTTACAGCAGTCGTTTTTGCGGTGCCATCAAATGTGCGCAAATTAATTAACTCAAGTGAAACAACGGCAAGAGCAACCGAGGAATCACCGACCGCAAGCCCGACCACCGATAATTCGACAGCGTTCGCCAGCGGCACCGCTACCAGCAATCCATCTCCAAGCAACACAACTGAGGCTAATCTTGCCCCATCAACAACAACGGCCAGCAGTCCATCTCCAAGCGATACGCCAGCGATCAGTCCCACCGCATCATCAACGGCCAGCAGTCCATCTCCAAGTAATACACCAGAGGTTAGTCCCACCGCATCATCAACAACGGCCACGCCGAACATAAATAATGCTAACCCACCCCAGATCCGCTTCAGCCGGAAGGCTTACACCATTAGCGAAAGCGAGGCTTCGGCTCCGATTACCGTGACCCTCAGCGCTCCCTCTGATGAAATAATCACTGTCCACTACATCACGACGGACGACTCTGCCACCGCCGGCCAGGATTACGAATCAGCCGAAGGTACGCTCACCTTCTCTCCCGGCGACACAACCCAAACTATTCCCGTTACTATCACAAATGATGATACAGACGAACCAGATGAATTCGTACAGCTTACAGTAACATCTCTCTTTGGGGCACCACAAACGGCCACACTGACAATAAATGATGATGACGAGCCGCCTACGGTTGGCTTCAGCCAGGCGGGTTACACCGTTGGCGAGAGCGGGGGTTCGGCTCCGATTACCGTGGCCCTCAGCGCTCCCTCTAGCAAAGTAGTCACGGTCCACTACACCACGATGGACGACTCCGCCACCGCCGGCAAGGATTACGAATCAGCCGAAGGTACACTCTCCTTCTCCCCCGGCGACACGACCCAAACTTTCAAAGTCAACGTATATAATAATAACAGGGGTAAATACGAGGACGCAGAGATCGTACAGCTTGAATTAAGAGATCCTTCTGAAGCCACTCTCGCCTCACCAAACCAGGCTACCAGGTTGACAATCGAAGACGAAGACGCTCCTATTTTTATCGATGATTTTACTGAAAATAAAAACGGTTGGAGTAACAACCGCGACCCGGATGTATTATGGACCGACGGGAAAGTTACTCGTTTATCTCCCTACGATGGAAGATACCTATGGAGTGTGTGGGACACCAAAATAAACGGGGCTTGGACCTATGTCCTCGAACCAACACATCTTAAAGCTCTGGATTTTGAGATTCAAGTTGAGGCAAAGATACTCACAACAAAAGAGCAGGATCCTCCCGTAAATTTCGTAATCGTCTTTCGCGTTCAGTGTAAAGATACATCCGGGCGATGTGAGGCAATGGACATGTACCGTGTCTCCATAGGCCCTAAAATAGGTACTAATACGTGTGACAGGAGCATCTCCACAAATCCTAATAATGAGGAGTTGTATATCGAGGTAACAAAAATCTCATGGGAGGGAGGTAGTGAAAAACAAGACTCAAAAGGCTGTCGATACGGCCGAGTCGAAGGGCTAGCGCATACGTATAACCTTAGAGTAATATTCAACAATGAAAAACTTAAAGTAGAAGCCAACAACGTCATATTACTACCCGACATCTCGATAGGCTTAGAAAGCCAACAAGCCGGCCGGATCGGCATTGGCGTCGAGTTACCCACGAAAGGCACAGAAGCAGATATCGAATTTACTAAAGTCATAATCCGCGATCCCGTGGAAGAGTAAACATAACGGGACTAAAATAAGGGAGTACTTCTTTTTTCCCAAAAGCCGGTAAATTCGGCCAAGAGTACCAATAAATCCAATTAATTAACCGATAAAAATTGCAACAAAAAAGGCCAGTCTTAGGACTGGCCTTTTTTAGTTTTAATATTCTAACTTTTATTTAAGCGCAAGCTAATGGCATACCTATATTAATTGGTTATAGTAAATTTAACTTGGTAATGTTTCAGTGAGGGGGTAACATCACCAAAGATAAAACTTTCGTCTCCATCTGCCACAGCGACGAAACACAACAAAACGTATTCATGCATCTCCTTATAAGCATAGCACTCTCTTTAACTCCTTATCATCCTCTAACAAACCGGCCTTGAGCCGGTTTGTTATTTTTAAAGCGTTATTAAGCGGATGATAACCACCGGGTCAAAAGCTCCTCTGAGGGTGCTAAAGCATCCGGCCCAATATAGTTTTTTAGCTAATCGCGATTAAATTATTCAAGCCTGAAATTATCCAGATGGATAATGTTCAGTTCCGTTTCACCCACATCACCCTCTTCATTCTCAAGCCGAATAAAGACGGTTATCGCCTCGGCTTGAGCCTTCACCTTGATCGACGGATAGCGCCATTCATTGTCTCGACCATCGCGATCACCCCAGACTACGCTGGCAGCTTTGTAATCACCGCCACCGGTCGGATCGATGCCGATGGTTTTGAAAATCTTGTTATGCACCGGCGGGCCGCTGGTCCCCTGGAAAAATGAAACCATCGAGCCACCAAAGGTGTACGATTTTCCCGGCTGGGCAGCGACAGTCTGGTACAGCACCAAATCAAACTCGTAGCGACTGGTGATTACCTGCGAATGACGCCCATGGATGTGATAATCGTGTCCGCCGCCGCCAAAATAGCGCTGCGTAAATTTAGCGAAGACACCGCTATCCATCATGTGAAACCGGCGACCACTCTTTTCACGAATGGTTTTTAGGCTCCAATATTTAGCGTACCGCTCCGGAAACTGGTTTTCTTTCCAAACCTTTGTTTCTCCATCACGAACATAGGGTTGATATTCGTCAAAGCTGCCGTTTGTGAGGCTGGGATACACAGAACCACTGGGAACGCTCGGCGTTGGTTTGGGATCGGGCTGCTCCGGTTCCGGTTGGGGGTCTGGTTTGGTCTCAGGCGTATCAGGTGGCTGTGGTGTGGGAAACGGTGTGGAGCCAACGGTATCGGCCCAGGCACCAAAGATATCCGGTATTTTGGCCGCCAGATTGAGATCACCACTGATTTTTATCTGCCCTTGGCGGTATGCTTGCGTGGTGTTTAATTTTCCTTCCGCTAATTTAGTAAAGTTGGTATCACTGATGATGATGATCACATTGGGTGAATCGATCTGAACTTTACTGGCACTACATGTGCCATTAGAAACGGTCACCGTCCAGGTGCCGCCATCGGTTCCGGAGATTTGAAACTGATACGTTGCTCGCAGGCTACCGGCTTTATTGGGCCGAAAACCGTTGGGCATTGTGCGCGCGTAGTCGGAAGTAGTCGGGACATCACTGGTCTCCGCAGGCGTGGGATCGACCGGAGGCGTTGTTGGAGAGGGCGTATCGGGCGCAGGAGTTGCCGGAGGGGGCGTATCGACTTTAACTTGAGACTCCCAGGGCGGGAAGATTTCGGTAAATTTGAAGGCCAAATTTGTATCGCCACTAATGTGAATTTGCTTCCTCTGAACAGCTCCACGTATATCTAAGCGACCGCCGGCCAGTTTGATATAATTATCGGTACTCATAGCAATTTGCGTGTTGGCATTCGATGGCCGTCCCGAGGCAATTTGGCAGCGCCCGTCAGCAACCGATACCGTCCAATCGCCGCCGCCCGTACCGGAAAGTTGAAGATAATAGGTAGCCTTGAGGCCACCGGCTTTGTTTGAGGCAAAGCCTTTGCTCATAGCTTGCACATAATCTGCTACTTTTGATGTGTTACTCACAAGCCTCTCCAATTTAGAAATTAATTGATATGAATGTTGTTAAAAACTTACTTTTATAACCTACTACAATCCTAACCCTTTTCTTAGTTATTTCCTATCGGATTTTAATAGCCAAATTTATTAAATTGCGTTAATATATACGGTAGACCAACTCTTCCATTTCAACAAGAGTACATTTACAAACCAGCCCGATAAAATCACGTAAACTAAAAAGTTAATACATATCATACAACAAAGGTGTTATGAGATGAACTTATCGGTGATAACGTTACAGAGTCACCCTACCCAATTTTTTGCCCAATGCCCTATCACCCACCAACGTGTGGCGGTTCGTGATTCGCAGGATTTTGATCTTGTTAATCAACAAGGAATATGGTGGCGTTGTACAGGTTGTGGAGGCTGGCACGTATCTCTGGACAAAAATGTAATGGACAAACCAGACATTGTTAATGTATTTGGAGATATGGTTTAAAGTCTGGCGAATAGGTGGGGCGACCTAATCCTCAAGTAGCATGCCGGCTTGAGCAGGCTCGAAACCTTCGGGCCAGGCAGTGGCGTTGTTATATTTTGCTCCACGCAGATCCGCGCCTTGTAAATTGGCTTCAGCCAGATTGGCTCTGGCCAGGTTTGCCTCACGTAAATTGGCTTCGCTTAGATTGGCTAACTTCAAATTGGCACGCGTTAAATCGGCTCCATTGAGGTTTGCCTGCGTTAAATTAGCATTTTCTAAATTGGCACTAAACAGATCTGCCTTGTTAAGGTTGACCCCGTGCAAATCGGCGGCAACCAAATTTGTCATAAATAGATTAGCGTGCGATAGATTGGCTTCGCTAAGGTCGGCACCATGCATATTAACCTTGCTAAGATTGGTGTTTTGTAAATCGACGCCCTTAAAACTCCAATCGTCAAAACCTTGATTAATTAATCTCCAGACCGTGCGCCACTTTTCATCAATGTCGGTGGTCTCATCCATTTTAACGCCCATTAAATTGGCCCCGTTTAAGTCCGCACCCTGTAAATTGGCCCCCACCAGATTTGCTTCAAAAAAATTGGTCTCCACTAAAATGGCGTTATTGAGTTGGGCGTGGCTTAAATCAACTTCACGTAGATTGGCCTGGCTCAAATTAGCGCGCGTTAAATCAACTTCCGACAGATCAGCCAGATGCATATTCGCCAATTCTAATCGGGCTTCGCTCAGGTTAGCCTGATTAAAATTGGTACGCCGAAAGTTGCCCCGCCTAAGATCGGCCTGCCGAAGATCAAGACCACTCAGATCGGCCCAGCTTAAATTCACTCCCGTTAAAATGACGCCTATTAAACTGGCTTTTTTGAGAAACGTGCCGCCTAAATTGGCACCGCTTAAATTGGCTTTATTCAAATCAGCATGATCGAAATTTGCCCAGGTTAAATCAGCAAAACTCAGATCAGCCTCGCTCAGATTAGCTTCGCTCAAATTTGTCTCAACCAATTTGGCTCTGCTCAAGTTGGCCTGGCTAAAATCAATCTGGCCAAGATCAGTATCGCTCAAATCAATTTCACTGAGATCAATTTGGCGCAGGCTAGGTTTAACACCCTGTTCAAGTGCCGTTTCGATTATTTCTGAAACCTGTTCCCGAGTCATCGCAGGCATAGAATTTTCTATTTCCTCCATCCACGTACCAGGTAGCTTTACACGAAGTATCCGGTATAAAATTCAAAACATGATTACTTTATCATGTATATTGCCAGAGTTCAATCTGCATTACAATTTTTGCACGGTTAATTATCGCTTGAGGCGGAAGTTGGGGTTGATGTTGGTGCCGGTCGTCGGGGAGGCACCAGTGTGGGAGTAGGTGCCTCTAAATTCCGGAAGCTAAAGTTGGTAATAATCCAACCGTCGCCGCGCCGGCTAAGCGTGTAGATGAATTCGAACATCTCCTCAGTAGAGGTCGTTGGGCCACCGTATGTCCAGCGCTCGCGAGTAGTGACAAATGCTTGACGGGCCGAAAGCTGCGAACTAATGAAAGGCTGTTGAATATAGGTTAAATCCACCGTAAATGGGCTGGCATAGCGTCCATTCATATCGATAGCGAACGCGCGATTTTCTCGTAGCGCCCGACCGGCCCAAAACGTTTCTAAGGCTGCCAAATCCTCGTCACTGCCCGTTTCGATAGCTCGTCGGAAAGCTTCATTCCCATCACGCAGAGTCGAGATGACCACCTGCTGCTCACGGGCCACCAGCGTAGGAACAGGTGTTGGCGTAGCCGTGGGCGGAGTAGGCGTGGTTGTGGCCGTGCCGGTGTTGGTCACGGTGGGAGTAGCTGTGTTCGTTGGCGTACGGGTTCGTGTGGGCGAGGGTGTAAAAGTGAATGTTGGTGTGGCCGTATGCGTCGCTGTCGCCGTGGCGGTATGGGTGGCCGTGGCGGTTGCGGTGTCGGTCGCTGTCGCCGTTGGTGTATGAGAGGGGCTAGGCGATGGCGTAGAGGTGTTGGTCGCCGTGGCGGTGGGAACATCCGTCGCCGTTGCAGTCGGTGACGGTGTGGGCGTCGAGCTGGGTGACGGTGTTGGGGTGTTGGTTGGCACCGTGGGCGTGGAAGTTGCTGTCGATGTCGACGACGGCGTTGGCGTATTGGTCGGCACTGTTGGCGTAGAGGTCGCTGTTGCTGTTGACGACGGCGTTGGCGTGTTGGTCGGCACCGTGGGCGTAGAGGTCGCCGTTGCCGTTGACGACGACGTTGGGGTGTTGGTCGGTACTGTTGGTGTAGAAGTTGCTGTCGATGTCGACGAAGCTGTGGAGGTGGCTGTATTCGTTGCGGTCGCGGTGTTCGTGGCCGCTGTTGCGGAAGGCGTCGCTGTTAAGGTTGAGGTTGATAGAGATGTAGAAACAAGGGTTGCGGTTATGGTTGTCGATGCTGCGCTGAGCGCCTCAGTTGCGGAAACGGTGGCGGTAGGCGTAGGCGTACCGGTTGGCCGAACCGTAGGCGAGGACGTTGCTGGCGCAGAAGTGACGGTTTGCGTGGCGGTCGCCATATCGACAGCGTTATCAGCTTCCACATTCTGGGGGAGTGTCACCACAGTCGTTTGAGCCGGTTGCAAAGCTTCCATAGCCAACCAACCTAAACCGCCCCATACCAAAATCCAGGCCGCTAGCCCCAACATAAAGATACCGGCTCGTCCCAGACCATCGTAGCGAGCCGCATTGAGAGTAATTGGGCCGAACTGCTGCTTACCGCGCAGCACCGCTAAAACCAGCAGCGGACCAATAGCAATAACTATAAGCGGCAAGAATAAAATTAAAATAACAAGTCGGCCAAAATCTGCCAGGCCGCGCATAAGCTCCGTCATCCTCTCTATTTTGGTTGGCTCATTGTATTAAGGCACGGCAGAGAGTCAAAAATGGTCAGGCAAAAATCATCAAAAAAACCTCTACCTAAAGCAGAGGTTTTCTATTAAGCCTTGAAACAAACGTTCAAACGAACGTCTAAAAAATGATATCTACATTACATTAACGATTCGCGGACGATCAAATTGGTTTGCCGTATCTTCAAAGAGAGATCAACCGCAAAGTTACGCATCACAATATAACCAATTTGATAATCACTTTCCAGTAGACTAACAAAGTCATCGCGATTAATCTCCAACAGGCGGCACGTTTCAGACCGGCAGCGGGCCGAAGCCGAGCGCACACCGGGGTCGATGATAGCAACCTCACCGAACGATTGCCCGCGCCGCAATACGGCAATGGTCGTCGGTTCGTGAGCGTCGGTGCCGTCGCCAATCGTGTCCGGGTCGATTTGAATTTCAACCTCACCATCGGTAATAACGTAAAACTCTCGGCTTGGTGAGTTTTCTTCAAAAACAACTTCGCCCTGGTTAAAATTTCGCTCTTGGCAGATTTTTTCAACAAGATCAAGTTGGCTGGGGCTTAAATCTTCAAATATATCAACCTGCTCAAGGACATATGAGTGGGACATGGCGCACTGTTCTCCTTAGGTCTTCGCACTTAAAGGCGTTTTAAGTATCTTAACATACGCTTAAATGCGGGTCAATGGGACTTTTGGTGTGAGACGAACGATCCTGAAATTGGTTTGTATGTAACGTTAAAATTCTAACCGGTGACCATTTTTTTTGCAAGCAGATGTCCTATTTCTTATAAAGCCATCCCTTTCAATTTTTATTGACGCTTTATTGAGGCTCCATAGAAAAAGATTAGAGACAGCCGTCTAGCCCATTTCACCTTTCCTCAGTATAATACCACTATCGCAAACTATTGATTACAAACGACAGTGTCTAGAAAGCAGCAATCTTTTGGCTAGAGTGTATGTCTCCCTTGATATCGAGACAACCGGATTAAATGCGGATAGAGATGAAGTTCTTGAAATTGGAGCCGTCCGCTTTAAAGGTGACCATACGTATGAAGAGTTCAGTGTTTTGGTCAACCCCGGCTGTCCCATCCCCTATAAAATTCAACAGTTAACCGGCATCACGCCCGAAGATGTGGCCGATGCCCCTCCAATCAGCGCTGTTCTGGCTGATCTTAGACGTTTTGTAGGGGATAACCCGGTTATTGGGCATAATATCAATTTTGATCTCGCCTTTCTGCGCAAGCACGGTATTTTAGAAGATAACATCGGCATTGATACCTTTGAGCTGGCCAGTATTCTCCTGCCGCATGCCAGCATCTACAGCCTTTCGGCCCTGCTGGACTATCTAGAAGTACCACCACCCGATGATGGTCAGGCCCATCGCGCTTTGGATGATGCCCAAATGACCCGCCAACTCTTTGAAGCGCTGCTCGATCAAGCCCGCCGCATCGACGGTCGCATTATTCAGGAAGTAGCTCGCGTGTCGGCTCAAACAAAATGGGCGCTGTCAATCGTCTTTCGCGATCTCAGCCGCGAGCGCCGTTACACCGCACCCGCCGGAACGTTGGGCCAGCAGCTTGCCGCTAAAGGGTTAATCAGCGACTCGCCCACCGAGGGTGGCTTTGCCTTGATGCAGGGCATGCAAAAGCGGCCCGATCCACCTCTCAAACCGGCCATGGAAATGACACCGCTCCATCTGGAGAATCTGTGTCGCATGCTGGAAAAAGATGGCTTGTTCGATAAAAACTTCGCCAACTTTGAGTATCGCCCCCAGCAGGTCGATATGATGGCCAACGTCATCGGCGCATTTAACGAATCACAGCATTTGATGGTTGAGGCCGGTACCGGCACCGGCAAGTCGATGGCCTATCTTATCCCGGCGATTTACTGGGGAGTGCAAAACGGGCAGCGTGTGGTAGTTTCAACCAACACCATCAACCTGCAAGACCAACTGCTCAATAACGATATTCCCCGGCTGCAGCGGCTGCTGCCCATCAAATTCAAGGCGATTGCCTTAAAAGGCCGTAGCAATTACGTCTGTCCCCGCCGGGTTGAGATGTTTCAGGCTAAAGAAAACCACTCGCCCACCGAACTGCGGCTGCTGGCCAAACTGCTCACCTGGATGCCCAGCACCACCACCGGCGATCGGGAAGAGCTTTTCATGCCCGATTACGGCGAACAAGCGTTGTGGAGCCAGGTGGCCTCCGACGGTAATATTTGCACGCCACGCTACTGCACCGCCGAAAACTGCTTCTACGCCCGCGCCCGCCGCGAGGCCGAGTCGGCCCATGTGATTGTGGTCAATCACGCCCTGTTGATGTCTGATATTGGGGTTGATAGCAACATCATCCCCGAATATAAATATCTCATCATCGATGAAGCCCATCACCTGGAAGATAATATCACCAACCAGCTTAGCTTCAGTACCGATCAAAAAGCGATGGAACAACTGCTGCGCGAATTGAGCCAGCCCCTGCGCGGCAGCGACCGGCACGTCGGCTTCATCCACGAGATTGCCCGACGCACGCTGTCGGCCGTGCCGGGTCATCTAAAAGGGGATGTCAATGAGCTGATCTATAAAAGCCAGTTGGCTATCGACAAGAATATCAAAGCCACGCGTCAGCTTTTTACAGCGCTGGCTAACTTTGTCAATGAAATTCCCAATAGACGCAGCCCCTATAATTATAAGATCCGTCTCAACGATGACACTCGCTCTCAACCAGCCTGGTCTGATGTGGAGGTTACCTGGGATAACGCCAACGCCACCCTCAGCGATGTTTCTAAAGCGTTAGGCATTCTATACAGCATGCTCACCGAGATGGAAGCCTACGACATTCCCAACTGGGAAGAACTGCTGGCCAATTTGACCTCGTACCGCAATCGCGTTGATGAAGTTCGCAGCAGCATCCATCAAATTATAACCAATCCCAGCCGTGACCGGATTTTGTGGGTGGAACAGAGCATTCAGAACCGGATTATCTCGCTGCATAATGCGCCGCTGCACGTGGGCCATTTGGTGCAGCAGCATCTGCTTAAGGCCAAAGAATCGATTATCTTCACCTCGGCGACGATGCGTACCAATAACTCATTTGAATATTTTCAAGAACGGCTCGATCTGTGGGATGCCGAAGGAGCAGCAGTCGGTTCGCCCTTTGATTATGAGAACAACACCCTCGTCTTTATCCCCATCGACGCGCCAGAGCCGAACACTCACGGCCATCAAAAGATATTTGAGGAAGGCCTCATCGAGCTGGTTAAACGCACCAGAGGCCGCACCTTGGTTCTTTTTACAGCCTACAGCCAACTACGCAACACTGCCCGCAACATTAAGGGGCCGCTGGCCGACGCCGAAATTGTGGTCTATCAGCAAGGCGATGGCTCTAGCCGCCGCCAAATTCTAGAGAACTTTGTCACCGCCGATCAAGCGGTTTTGCTCGGTACCCGTTCATTTTGGGAAGGGGTCGATA
>JAGRBY010000600.1 GCA_020433835.1 Anaerolineae bacterium
TCCCTGATGACTCCCGTTTTAAGCGCGAACCGTGGGCCAAAGATCGTTACATGAATGACGATAACGTCGAGCGCGTGCGGCGTCTAAAACCAATTGCCGATGAGTTGGGCATCACCCGCGCTCAATTGGCGCTGGCCTGGCTGCTGAGCGAGCCGGGTGTGAGCAGCGTTATCACCGGGGCAACCCGCGTTTCGCAGGTGGAAGACAACGTGGGCGGCAGCGAAGTTGAACTATCTAAAGAAATGCTGGAGCAAATTGAGCGAGCACTCTCGCTGGCGTAGCATAAAAACGTAGCGTAATAAAAAGGCGTGACACGATACGGTTGTCACGCCTTTTTTATTTCAAGTCAATCCTTTAGTTAGGGGTAATCGTTTGCGTAAATCGCTCTGTGCCTTCGCGGTCGATCACGATAAAAGTAGGTTTGTGGGCCGGTTCCAAATCTTCTGCGAGCGCTTCGCCCGTGAAATCGTTTTCAAAACCCACCTCGGTCGTCCCTGAAAAGTTGTTTGAAAAGCCAGTGTTTACAGAGTTGTCCACAGATTTACACCGATATTCACTGATTTTTATCACACCTTTGCTATTATCTGTGAGAATCTGTGTAAATCTGTGGACCCTTTAAGGCTTTTAAACCAGTTTCTGAGAAATAGGCGCATAAAAAGTTAATTGCGGGATGAGTCAGTCCGTTTCAACATTGATGAGGGTCTGCAGTCGGTGCGAGCCGCCCGGCGACACCGTTATCACATCATCGGCCGCGTTAGTGGTCTCGACACAGACCATGGTGTGGTATTCCTCATCGCCAAAGTCGGCCATGCGTTGGGCTTTTTCAATCCAGGGATTCCAGACCACCGTAGTCCGACTGCCTTGTTTGGCAACGCGGATGCGGCGCTGCCAGGCCGAGTCGACGATCAGACAGTCGGCGGTGGTGGCGAGATAAATGCGGTCGGTTTCGGTGGTGAAGGTGATGGGGCCTTGCTGTGTTTTGAGGGCACCGTTATCAACCTTATCCAGATACGACACGTCCTCCAAACCCAAAACGCTAACATTGGTGATATCGCTAACGCTAAAGTAGGTGTGCAGGGCGTCGGTGCAGACAAATGGCTCGTTGCCAGGATTGTGAACGTTTAAATCCACCTGCAAGGCCGAACCGACTGTAACCACCAATTCCAGTTGGAAGACGTAGGGCCAAAGCGCCTGGGTAGCAGCCGAGTCGTCCAGTTCTAACCGTAATTGGGTTGAACCGTCAGCCCATGTATCGCTGCCGATTACAGTCCAAAGCGTTGTTCGGGCAAAACCGTGGCTAGGTTTACCGGGGTCGCTGGGATGGTTGGCAAACCAGGGCCAGCAGACGGGAATACCGCCACGAATAGCCTTGCCAAGGGTATAGTGGCTATATTCGCTCAGCCACAGGACGGGCTGGTGGCCATGCGGTTGAAATGAGAGGACGTGTCCTCCGTGGAGGGCGACAACCGCCTCGGCGTGGCGGTTATTGATAGTAGCGACGGTCAGGCCGCCTGTACCGGATGTAAATACAAGGTGATTATCGATGCCAAATTGGGTATTGAGTGTTGCCAGGTCGGTCATAGTAAGTTTCTCCAACGAATGACTTTTTCAAGTTATTTTTAGTAAGAATGAGTGTAGGATAAAGCCCATGTTTCGCAAAATCCAAGACGTATGCTCAAGCGACAGCCAGGTAAGGTGGCACCTTTAAGATCAACTACCTATTTTAGAACAACAGGTAAGTAGACAGATATGGCAGGGGGCGAAACAACTGCCTCCTGAATAGCCAGATCAGCTTGGATCAAACCATAGCCCGTACCAAAATCAAAGCCGCTATCAAATGGTGTGGTAGCCGGATCATCCATATCAAGCGCGGTACTCTCTAGAGCGCTGTAGATATCGACCGGCTTCAGAGTAGGGTTAACTTCAAGCATAAGCGCGGCTACGGCTGCCGCATGCGGCGCTGCGGCCGATGTACCAAAGAAGTTGGGAAAAGAATCGGTATCGTAATCGATATCTGATACAAAAAAGGTTGTATTTGTTCCATCCGGAGCCACAATTTCGGGCTTGTTTCTCAGCTCAGGATTGATGAGTTGATTACCGGACGTATCGAAAAAAATAGGTGTTGACCCTGCTGAGGAGAAAGACTCCACGAGCGGTGGGTCAACGCCAAATTCAGGGGTATCACCATAAAAGGCGGCCCCAACGGCTTCAGCTCCGGCGGCGTTAGGGTGCCCAAAAGAGGTACTGCTCGCGGTATCGAATTCATTAACGCTATTGGTGGCTGGGCCAAAAAATATGTACTTCACCACACCGGGGGCTGGACCTCCGGAAAGCTCGAGCGCAATTTGAATAGTGGTAGAACGCCTAAAAGAAGTCACGTTAATCAATTCAACCGGATCGTTACCGATGTTTGACTCGGTTCCGCCGCCTATATAGCTGCCGGTGGCCGTATAGAGGTGGATATCAAGATCACTAGCGGCTCCCGGTGACCCGCTAACCGAAAAGAACGGATCTTCCCATTGTAAAATGAAGGTGGTTGTTCCCCGTCCAAGGGTAAACCTTTGCAAATCATCGACTCCGGGGCCAGGATCGAAGTCGTGTCGGATGCCTCCAAACTGCCCAATTACACCTGAGTCACGAAATTCGCTTTGATAGGAATGACGGGCTGAATTCCCGGCCGACGAAAAATAGGCTACACCTTGGCCTTCAACCGTATCAACAGCCTGAGCAATAATTCCATCTTGGAACATAGGTTCAAGCAAATTGGTAACATCGTCCACAATGACATCAACCCCGGCATCGGACAAATCGATAATTCCCTGGGCAAAAGAGGCCTGCCCACCAAACCCTGTGTGAAAGGCCTGATGGGCACCAGGTGCGACATCATGAACAAGCTGCATCATTGCCCGGCCTTCATCGCTACCGGAAAAACAGCCCGCTTCATCTTCTAAAACAACAATATCTGTCGGCAAATCGCCGCTGGCGACATCAGCTGCGGCATCTCCCTGGCAATTGTAGCTATCGGACATAACGCCGACGCCAATACCACTTCCGTCTACATTGTAGGTGGTGCGAGCAAGATCGGCCCGCATCGCCTCATCACCCTGGCTTGTGGTCAGCCCCACGTTTGTTATGGCATAAGCCGGTCGGATAAAATTTAGACTATCGAGGGTAGACAAATTATCGATACTGGCAATGGGCAGTCGACCGGAGACAATTCGCCCAAAGGTCGCTATGTCTTGTAACCCTAATTTTTCCAAATCCGCACGTAGAACATCGACATCATTAGCTGCTACAGCGTCTACAACAACACGATTGCCGCTCACTGCGATAAGCGGGTTACCAGGAACGAATACTAAATTACGGTTAGCCCGGTGCTCTTCACGCAGAACGCGTAAATCTTCACTAACCTTGGTTGCATGCTTTGTCTGTCCTGAACGGCCTTGGAATACAATTGGCTCTTGTTGAGGGGGCGCACCTTGGGCCACGCTTGTTACCCCAAAAAGCAATACAATCACTCCCCCGAGTTTAAGGGTATTGTACAATCGCCTCATTCGATTACTCCTCTCTATTGAGAAATTTTCAATCAGGGCTGACACGGATTTCTCAGTGCAGTTTGTAATTAATTTTGAGACAGGGATTTTCAATGGTGTAGCGCAAAATCCAAAACCAAAACGTTGAAGAGAGAAGGAGATTTATAGAGCAGATCGATGAGGCAGAAACAGGTGTCGCTCACTTATAGTATCGGCAAAAACAATTTCGGCATGGATCAGCGCAAGGAGGTACAAGGAAGCAATCTCCGCGTTCGAAAGTAGGGATTGTTTCGATTTGCTCACACTGACCGGCCTATGATAGGCCAATACGTGTAAACAACAAGAAAGCTCGCGCCAAACGGTTAAAAATTAGTGAGAGGCGAAACTCGATTTGGTTTGCCAGACAAAAATGAACTTTCGCCGTATCTGACTCAGTTGGTAGGTTACATAGGGCAGCAGCAGCGACACCCCAATGTAACGACCAAAAAGTTCATGGCCGGCCTGAAGCGTGTATAAAGAGGAAAGTGACATACGCCGACTTAAAAATTGGATAACCTTGGCCCGCATTGGGTTAATATTCAGATGAGCCAGCACATAGTCCGGTAATGGACACCCGACTGTAAGTTGGGCTGCTACTAAAGCTGCATAGACGATGTTTTGACACTCATAAGCTTTGGTTTTGTGAATGAACTCCATCCAATTTAAATCTTGAAATTTTTCGACTGTTTCGGCAATATCACATAACGATTTCAACTTAAAAAATCGTTTGCGACAGCTGTTGATGCAGGTAGTAATAAGCATATCTTCAGGAGACATCACCAGAACTGTTTCATCTTTAACGGAAATCTGTTTGGCGTCGTGCCAAATACGATTGAAATCAACGGCTAAACTACCGTTCATGGTTACATCATGATGCTCAAAAAAATCATACTCGAAACTGGGAAATTTGAGGAAAAATTTTTCGATATGGGTACGCTGCCGGCTCGACAAAGTTCCACAGCGTGGTCGCAGTACCAAATCGATATCGCTGAGCGAGGTATAGCCCAGATTG
>JAGRBY010000601.1 GCA_020433835.1 Anaerolineae bacterium
AAGCTCGGCTTATTCGGGTGCTGCATAGCCTCAGCTTTGTTGAAGATCCAACCCGCATGCTGCGGGCCGCCCGAATTATGGCCCGTCTGGAGTTTACGCTTGAAGATCGGACAGCCGAACTGCTGGAAAACGCGCTTGATCTGCTCGATCGCGTTAGTGGCGAACGCGTTAGCCGCGAGCTTGAACTCATTTTCCGCGAGCGCTACCCTGAGCGAGCCATTCAGCAGCTTGATCAACTGGGCATCTTGGCGGCTATTCATCACGGCTTGATGGTTGATGACCTGCTGTTGTCGGCCATCAAAAAACTACGAACCGGTTTAACCGATACCCCCTGGCGTGAAACTACGCCGGATATGGTTCATTATATGGGTATCATGACGTTTTGGTTGGCTAAAGATGAACTTGAACATTTAATGGAGCGTCTCAACTTGCGAACGCACCAACGCAACACGCTGAAGCAGGTGTATCGTATTAAGCGTCAGGCAGCTACAATTGCCGCTGCCGAGCGTAATAGCCAACTGTGTCACGCCTTAGACGGCACTTCCAGCGACGCTCGTCTTATCGCTTGGTTGGCCCTTGATAATGAGACGGCGCGTAAACATCTGGCTCACTACGAAGCGAGTCTTAAAGATGCTGCTCCGCTCATCGATGGTACGTACCTGAAAGACGAGTTCAATCTGCGGCCCGGCCCCATTTTCAAAACCATTATCGATGCTTTACGTGACGCACGTGTTGATGGGCAGGTTATCACGCTCGATGACGAACGGGCACTCGTCGAGCAGATTTTAGCCAACACGACTGCCGAGCAAAATCCCTAGCGAAATATAACCAAACCGTGAAATGAAATCTGACGATCAAAACTGTTGGTCAGGAGATAGCGATGCGTGGTAAGCAGAATACGGAGTTTTTGTCTCGCCTCCCAACCTTTATCTCCATTGGTGGAGCTATCATTTTTGTTGGCCTCTTAGTATGGTTAACCGTGACCAGCTTTTTGCCGTTTGGTTGTCCGCCCAACTGTCAGGGCGCTGATTTGAGCCAACGCGATCTGGTTGGTCAAGATTTCAGCAATGCCGATTTGCGGAATGCCGATCTGAGCGACCAATTTTTGGGTGGTGTAAGCCTAACCGGAGCGGATTTGCGCGGTGCCAACCTGCAAGGAGCCGATTTACGCGGTATCGATTTGCGAGGTGTTCAACTTGATGGCGCAACCCGTATCGATACCAAGTGGCGGCTGGTCTGGGATATCGTCAACAACGGAGTTGAGGGGCGTGATTTGCACTACGCTGATCTGTACAGTGCCGATCTGGCGGAGGCGAATCTGCGCGGCGCAAACTTACAGGGAGCCGATTTAAACTGGGCCTACCTCTATCAGGCCGATCTGCGTGGTGCCAACTTGCAGGGTGCAAATCTTCTCTTTGCCTACTTAGAGGAAACCAAATTTGATGAAACAACCAACGTTGAGTCAAAATGGCGTCTCATAGCCGATCTCATGAGCCATGGTGGTCAGGGCCGCGACCTGAGTGGGGCAGACCTGAGCTACGCCAATATGGTGTCGGTTGATTTACGAGAGGCCAATCTACGCGGGGCTGATCTCAGAGAATCACGTTTGGATGATGCAAATTTAGCCGGAGCCAAACTGCAAGGAGCTAAACTGAGTGGGGCTGATATGTTTGGGGTTAACTTGCATCAAGCTCAATTACAAGGGGCCAATATGGATACCACACTTAATGGTGTCGATCTGACCGGCGCTTTTTATAACGGTGACACAATCTGGTCGGAGGGTTTTGATCCGCTAGAGGCTGGAGCCAAAACAGAAACACCCTAACTTCTCTTGCAAGTAAAAGAGAAGTTAGGGTGTAAAGGTTGAGATGAGTGACGTCCTACAACGTGGCCAATTTCGTGGCCTAAAACGCCGGCTAACTGGCCTTTGGTTTGTAATAGATCAAATAAGGCTGATGTAAGATGTTATTGTTTTGGGTTTCAACTATGGTGCCGTGGATTAAGCTTTATAGCTATGCTCTTTTGAGTGATATGGCCTTTATCAAGTGGGCTATTTCTTAATCGCTGATGTGGAATATATGGCAGGGGTAAACAATTGAACGGGTGAGTAGCATTAAACCAATAGATATAATATCAGGTCGAAGCAGCATCTTGAGGTGGTCAAAAAAAGCTGCCTCTATGGTCAATAAAAAACATCCTCATCATTGTATCTATTGATGAGGATGCTGTGTATTAGCAGTTCCCTAAAACGAAACTGTCTAACTAACAAATACCTTTACCAGATGGCCATTCCCACCGGCACAAACATAAGTGTTCCGGCAAAGGCCAGGCCCGTAACCAGACCAAAGAACATATAAGCAACGGGTTCATACCAGGAAATCATAATGGCTCCTTTTTGTACCATAAGAGCAACTGCTCAGGAAAATTGATGTAATACTTCTCTATTTTAGCTCTAACAACTGTTTGTGTCTGTAGGAAATACGTACGAAGCTATGCTTCTTTTGTGTGATTTACCTTAAAGGCGGCGGGCCACCGGCTGGCACACAGGCAAACTGATTGCGAATTTGTTGGCACGTTCCGGCGATGGTATCCCCCAAAGGGGCTGTGAATTGGCAGTTTGACCCCACAGTTTGACCCTGGCATATTTGCAGTGCTTCTTGAGGAGGCTCATCTCGCGCGGGCGGATCATCATTTGCTGGCTGAGCCGGCTGCTCCGGTGGTAGGGGGACTGTCGGCTCTTGGAGTGGTGATGTGGGTTGTTGGGCTGCCGTCGGCGGCACGACTTGGGTGGCTGTGGGGGTTGGTTCCAAGGGGGCCTGAGTCGGAAGCTCAATTTGCGATGGTGTTGCCGTCGGCGGCACCGTGGTTTGGGTCGGCAGTGGAGCGGCCTGCGCCGGGGAGTGTTCGCTGTTTTGTCTAAACAGCAGCCAAGCTCCTAACCCTAAAACGCCGACAAAAATAATCGCTATAACTCCGCCTAAGGCCCACCAAAGCAAGCCGTTGGAATTGGCGGTTGTGGCCGGTTTGCTGGATACAGTAGATTTTTTTTTGAGCGGCTTTACTTTGCTGATATGCGTGACCGGCTCCGGTGTCGAGACCATAACAAGAGAACTGCCATTCTCCATCGCTGCTTGTAAGGCCCTAACCATCTCACCGGTTGTCGCAAATCGATCTTTAGGCTCTTTAGCCAATGCCTTGAGAATAACGCGTTCAACGGCCTCGGAGATATCGGCTTGAAATTCACGAGGCGGCATCAGCGGATCGTGAATATGTTTCATAACGATAGCTATTGGTGTTTCGGCCTGAAACGGTACCTGACCGGTCAGCAATTCGTACAAAATAACGCCTAAAGCATAAATATCGCTTCGACCGTCGGCCGGTTCGCCCAATCCCTGCTCCGGAGCCATGTAAGATGGTGTACCCACTACAAAGCCTGTTGCCGTTAGCTTCTCAGATGCTCCAGCGACCATTTTTGCCAGACCAAAGTCGGTGAGTAAACAGTTCCCGCGCGGATCCAGTAATATGTTGCTGGGCTTGATATCACGGTGCACAACGCCCTGGGCGTGGGCGTAATCGAGTGCATCGCCTACCTGAGAAACAATGCGCATAACATCTGTATGGGGTAACTTTTTGCCTTGCATAAGTTCGGATAAATCGCCGCCTTCTACCATCGGCATGACGATATAGGTGTAGCCGTCGCTTTGGCCGTAATCGTGAACCGGTAAAATATTGGGATGTTGAAGCTTGGCTAAAACTTTGGCCTCGCGTTCGAAGCGCTGAACAAATTGTTGATCTTTGGCGAAATGTTGGGGCAATACTTTGATCGCTACGTAGCGGTCCACACTGGGCTGATAGGCTTTGTAGACCGCCGCCATACCGCCTTCACCGAGGGGAGCGGTGATACGATAGGGGCCAAATTGGTGCCCTGTTAAATCTTCCATACTATTAAGCTCACTTTCTTCTTTATCAAGGTTTCTGGACGTAAGGCCTACGTTTGTAAATTGGCGTCCGAAAGTGTATTCACTCTTTTAATGATAACTGACAGTCAAGGGCGATGCAAGGTGAGGCCGTCAATAGGAAAAGATTTGCCACAACGCTTTGAATCAATACACTTCTTCATATATAGCGTTCTTAATTCTCGTTTCTAATCGGCTTAAGGAGGGTGCTGATGTTGATTGGAGTTTTCTCAGATATTCACGATAATCTTGAAAATCTTGATAAGGTGCTGGCTGTTTTCAACAATCGCCAGGTCGAGTGTCTCATTTTCTGCGGCGATTTCTGCTCGCCCATTCCTTCACGTGTGGTGGGCGGTGGCTTTCAAGGCGATATTCACGTCGTTTTCGGCAACGGTGACGGCGACCGCTTTGCCATCTCTAACGTGGCCAAAAACCAATACCCCAACCTCAAACTGCATGGTGAGTACGCCGAACTGGATTTTGACGGCGTTAAAGTCGCCGTCACCCATTATCCCTTTTATGCCAAGGCTCTGGCGCGAACCGGCGACTACCAGGCTGTTTTTTCCGGCCATACCCACGAACAAACCGAAGAACGCATCGGTGATTGCCTGTGGCTCAACCCC
>JAGRBY010000602.1 GCA_020433835.1 Anaerolineae bacterium
CTGAAACAGCTAATAAGGCCAAGAGCCAATTTTTAGCGAATATGAGCCACGAGCTGCGCACCCCTCTTAACGCCATCATCGGCTACAGCGAGATCTTACAGGAAGAGATCGACGAGCATCACATCGAGAGTTTTCGACCTGATTTGGAAAAGATACAGGCTGCCGGCCGGCATCTGCTGGCTATTATTAGCGATGTACTTGATCTGGCTAAAATCGAAGCCGGCAAGATGGAACTTTACCTGGAAACGTTTGATATCTACGCCATGCTGAGCAATGTTATCGCCACCATCTATCCGCTGGCCGAAAAAAATAACAATCAGCTAAAAATTCTCTGCGATCAGCAAATCGGCACTATGCACGCCGACCTTACCAAAACACGCCAACTGCTGTTTAATCTCCTCAGCAATGCCTGCAAATTTACCGACCATGGCACAATTACCGTTTCTATCACCCGCAAGCCTGAAACTGCCGATAATAGCCAAATCGTTATCACCATTGCCGATACCGGCATCGGCATGACCACCGAGCAGATTAGCAACCTCTTCCAACCCTTTACCCAGGCCGATGCCACCACCACGCGACGGTATGGCGGCACCGGTTTAGGATTAACTATCAGCCAACATTTTTGTCGGCTCATGGGCGGCACAATCGCTATCGAAAGTGAACCGGAGCGTGGTTCTACGTTCACGGTTCGGTTACCGGCTCACGTCAGCAAGCCGGAACCGCTACCGCAGCCCGTGGCGCTATCAAACCAAAATCAGCCCGCAATAGTTGAGGCTGATAAGCAGCACAACACGGTTTTGGTCATTGATGATGATCCCACTACCCAAGATCTACTGCATCGATATTTGAGCAAAGATGGCTTTCAGGTTCATACTACCGGTAACGGCGAAGAAGGGCTGCAATTGGCCAAAGTTTTAAAACCGGTAGCCATTACGTTGGATGTCCTTATGCCCGGCATCGACGGCTGGGCTGTTTTAACCCAACTCAAAGCCGATCCCGACTTAGCCGACATCCCGGTTATCGTGCTGACCATTATCAACGATAGAAATATGGGCTACACCCTGGGCGCGTCCGATTATCTCACCAAACCCATCCAGCGCAAGCGGCTGGTGGCCCTATTAAAAAAGTATCGCACCAGTCAAACACCCATTTGCCTGGTGGTTGAAGATGAAACGCCGATGCGCGAAATGATGTATCGCACGCTACACAAAGAAGGCTGGCATATTCTTGAAGCCGAACATGGCCTTGCAGCCCTGCGCCAACTCAAAAAAACACAACCCGACCTCATTTTACTCGATCTGATGATGCCGCAGATGGATGGCTTCCAATTTGTGGTGGAACTTCGTAAAAACGAAGCCTGGCGCAATATTCCTGTGGTCGTGGTTACGGCCCTTGATCTAACAGCGGCGGATCGAGCGCGATTGGCCGGGTACGTAAACCACATTTTGCAAAAAGGGGCCTACAGCCGCGAAGAACTGTTAACCGAAGTACGTCGCCTGGTAAAAGAAACGTTGAAATAACGGACTTATTTAAAAGTAACACCTCAGATGACCGGCACTTTGGCTCAAATCGAGACCGTTGCGTGGAATACAACGCGGCTATTATCGGGATTAAGTGCCAGTCACCTTGTCTGCTGAATAAATACAACAAAAGCACGATATAAGCTGCTGAAATTCCTGTAATCAAGTACGCGTCACGGATCTACGCTAAATTAGGAGAGTTGTTGGAATAACGTTATGGATGTTCCCTTGATCGATGCCCTGTGGGTATTATTATGCGCCGGTTTGGTATTTTTAATGCAAGGCGGGTTTCTCTGCTTGGAGACCGGGCTAACCCGCAGTAAGAACAATATCAACGTTGCCATCAAAAATCTAACCGATTTAGGCATTTCTGTATTGCTCTTTTGGGCTTTTGGGTACGCCCTTATGTTTGGCTCATCGGCCGGCGGCTTGTTTGGTCAAACCGATTTTGCTCTGGATTTTAGCCGAACCGGGGTGTGGCTGGCCGTCTTTTTTATTTTTCAGGCCATGTTCTGTGGCACAGCCGTAACAATACTCTCCGGCGCAGTGGCCGAACGAATGCAGTTTAGCGGCTATCTTTTGGTAGCTGCCATTATCTCCAGCTTTATTTACCCCGTCTTTGGGCATTGGGCCTGGAACGGCGCTGAAACCGGCACATTAACCGGCTGGTTAGGCATTCGCGGTTTTGTCGATTTCGCCGGCTCCAGCGTTGTGCATAGTGTTGGTGGATGGGTCTCAATGGCCACGGTGCTGATTTTAGGGCCACGAACCGGCCGTTTCCCCGAAAATGATCAACCTCAAAAAATATCCGGGGCCAATATCCCGCTGGCAACCCTGGGGGTGATTATCCTCTGGTTCGGCTGGTTTGGGTTTAACGGCGGCAGCACGTTGGCCATGAACAACCAAGTACCGCACGTTGTGGTCAACACTGTATTGGCCGGTAGTGCGGGGATGATAGGCTCGCTCCTTATCGGCTGGTTTATATACAAACAGGCCGATGTGGCAGCGGTTATGAACGGTGCGCTGGCCGGACTGGTGGCGATTACAGCCAATGCCCACGTCGTCAGTTCGCCCGCTGCGGTCATTATTGGGCTGATAGGCGGCTTCGTGATGGTGGCTGCCGACCTGCTGCTCATTCGAATGCGAATTGATGATGCGGTCGGCGCTATTCCGGTTCATCTGGCCGCCGGAATTTGGGGAACTTTAGCCGTAGCTTTGTTCGGCCAACCCGATCTACTGGGTACAGGTTTAACGTTTTGGGCACAGCTTCAGGTGCAATTGATGGGCATCTTAGCCTGCTTCTTATGGGCTTTTGGCATCACCTACATCATTCTGGCATCGATCAACCGGCTCACGCCGCTGCGAGTCTCCGCCGAAGCCGAACACATTGGCCTCAACGTCTCCGAACACGGAGCCACCACCGATCTACTCGATCTCTTTCGCATTATGGATAAACAGTCGAAAACCGGCGACTTAAGCCTACGTGTTCCGGTTGAACCGTTCACTGAAGTCGGCCAGATTGCCGATCGCTATAACCACGTCATGGAAGCTCTGGAACAGGCCATCGCCAAAACCGAAGCCATTGTCCATACCGCTATGGATGGCATCCTCACCTTCTCAAAAGAGACGCTGGCGATTACAACCTTAAACCCGGCCGCCCAAAGCATCTTTGGCTACCCGGAAGTTATTCTGGCCGGCCAATCAGTCACCAGTTTGGTGGGAGCAGAGAATGAAAATAATCGGCAAAACCGCATCGATCGGATGCTGGTTAACATCAAAACCCATCAAGGTCGTTACGAAACGGTCGGCCGGCGGGCTGATGGCTCGAACTTTCCTATGGAAGTTATTTTTACCGAAGCCAAAGCCGGTCGAGAATCTTTCTACACCGGCACATTTCGAGATATTACCCAACGCAAAGCCGCGGCTGAAGCCCTACGGCGTCAAAATGAATATTTAGAAGCGCTGCACGAAACAACGTTGGGGCTTATTCAACGTTTAGAGCTAAACGATTTACTCCATACGCTGATTATCCGGGCCGGGCAGTTGCTAGAGTCTCCCCACGGCTTCATCTACCTGACTGAAGTGTTCGATATGACTCCAACACCTAAAGCAATCGCCCCTACCAACGGCAAAAACCCGTACATTGAACTCAAAGTTGGGCTGGGGGTTTTCGAGCAGCGTATCGGCGAACGGGTACACCAAGGGCAAGGCTTGGCCGGGGAAATATGGCAATATGGCCAGCCCCAGATTGTAAATGACTATGATATCTGGCTCGGTCAGGAGAGTCAGATCATTGATGGTCAAATCAATCGGGTGATTGGGGTACCGCTTAAAACCGGCGAACAGATAGTGGGCGTAATTGGCTTGGCCTCCAACAGCAATTCAGAACGTCGTTTTGGCGATGCTGAGGTCGACCTCCTAAGCCGCTTTGCCCAATTGGCCTCTATTGCCCTCGACAACGCCCGGTTGTTCGCCGAAATTCAGGTTGCTAAAGAAACCGCCGAAGCCGCCAATCAGGCCAAAAGCGTATTTCTGGCGAATATGAGCCACGAGCTGCGCACCCCTCTCAACGCCGTCATCGGCTACAGCGAAATGCTTCAGGAAGAGGTTGAAGATTTGGGGCAAGATGAGCTGGTGCCTGATTTGCTCAAAATCAACACTGCCGGTAAACACCTATTGTCATTAATTAACGACATTCTTGACTTGTCGAAAATTGAAGCCGGCAAGATGGATCTCTATCTGGAGACATTCAACATCAGGGCGATGATTCGTGAAGTATCCAACACCGTTCAACCGCTTATGGAGAAAAAGAAAAATATCTTCAACGTCACCATGAGCGACAATTTGGGCGAAATGTATGCCGACCTGACCAAAGTTCGGCAGTCGTTGTTTAATCTTTTAAGCAATGCCTCAAAATTTACCGACCATGGCACAATTACGCTCGACGTTTCGCGCGAAACAAACCTCGCGTCGGACCAGGAAGATATTATTTTCTTTAAAGTTATCGATACCGGCATTGGCATGACCGCCGAGCAGAT
>JAGRBY010000603.1 GCA_020433835.1 Anaerolineae bacterium
TTTCTCAGGAGAGCGGTGAATCGCATGCGAGTTGGCGATATTATTTCAGGGGCGAGGCGAATCGCTCACTAGAAACGAATGTTAAATTTGAAAGATGGTTCTTTTTGGGCTGAGTTTAAGGGCATTTTGTGGCGGAATGAGGCGACTTGGTTGGTCGCCGCCAAAATTTAATATCGGGCTGGACAAATTATTAAAGGTGGTTATACTGGATTTAGGATAACTTAATATTTCTAACTTCATTGAGATTAACTTGAAAAGGAACTTCCACCATGACGATTTCAGTTTCCAAACCCAATAGTTCTTACCTGGTACGTTTTCCTCGGTCATTAGATCGCCCCGCAGTTATGGAGCTTGGTAAAAAATACGTTGCTTATGAGCAGATGTTTCCCCCGGAACAACAAGTTCTTTACACCCCCAAAATCAGCGGCTGGCTTGATGAACTTGTCTTTCAAACCGATTGCAAAACAGAAGCCGAACGTGAGCAGTTGATTGCCTCAAATACCCTCAAACAGCTCGATAAGAAAGCTCGTGAACTCTCTCGCCCCATGTGGAAGACGGTGACTCTGCACTGCTACGATAACCTATCGATGTCAACCCAATGGGGATTTGAGATGAAAGCCGGTACCGGCAACGTGATTATGCCTCAAACGCGCGATGAGCATCTGGTTTTGTTTGACGCCTATATCAAAAAAGAAGAGAGCCGCCCGGAAGAAGAGCGATTTCCCAAGCCGCCGCTGGCCGAGATTGCGTCTATGGCTAACGCTTTACGTGCCAACGATGCAACCCGTCATATGGCGCAAATCAAGCGCGAAAATAGCGTTGAAGCTGGCAACGCCATCGCCGAAGATCTCTCGGACTATCTGCAAGCGGCCTTTGTTTTTATCCTGGCCCGCGATTTTAAGATGAAGCTGTCAACTCAACTGCAAAATTGGGGGTATGATATTGTCTTGAAACGCAGCAAATCATCCAATGGAAATGGGGCTACCCCGGCTGATGAGACGGAACCGGAAATCGCCGTCAACGGCAGCACGCCGCCCGTCGGTGAAATCGAAGCGGACGTGGAGGTTGGAGAGCAGGGTTCGGAGTAAGATTAGGCTGTTGTAGTAATGACAAAATGAGTAAGGGCGCGAGGTTGTTCGCGCCCTTTGTTTTATGGTCAGGGCTTCCGCAATCCACCTCTTTTAGCCACCAATTACACGAATTTTCACTAATTATTTCTTGTGTTTCGTATTAGATCGTGCCATTCGTGGCGCGATTTTGTTATTCCGGCCTGTCAACTGCGTAAGTTATAGTTGATATAATCCGTGATAGTATTGATAGTACTTTTACATTTGCGCAAATCGATTTGCAAAGTTTTGACTGATTTGCAAGCGAAATCGCGCTATCCTGTAGCTGTAAATCATCACGGATAAACAGCTATAGGAGGCTACAATGTCAATAATGCTGCTCGTTTTACTGGTAGTTCTGGTTGCACTGGTGGGGCTGGTGGGTGTTACGGTTTTGGTTGGTCGGCTTATTTAGTGTTGGGAAAAACAATAACATTTGGTCAAAACGCCGTAGTTTCGTAGCTGCGGCGTTTTGATTTTGGCCGAATTTGCGCGAAAAACAGCAAAGAATAGCGTGATTTGCCTGAGGATTTCCTTTAAAGTGTAGATAAGTCGGGCGGTCGGAAACCCGGCTGATCCACAGAAAGGAGATACGCCGCAATGTTTGAAGTCGATTACCAAACCAAAGGCAGGCTGGTCCACATAAAAATCGATGCGACTATGCTTTGGGCGGTGGTACAGATGCTCGTTTTGGCAGACCGGTATCTGTTCAATATTTTGACCTAAGCATAAGCCGCATCGATTGAAAGCAAGCCAGGGAGACGATTTGGTCTCCCTTTTTTGTATAATGGGTTTGAATTTATGCCTCGTGGGTATTCTCTGAGTAATCAACGGCCCCGAGGGCTTTGAGGCTGGCTTTCTGGGCTTCGGTCAAGCCGGTTACGCCGGTGATGTTCATGCGTTCGTAGGGGCGATCGGGGCGGAGGGTTTTGATGCATTCGCCGGTTTTTGTGTTCCAAAGTTTGATTGTTCCATTTTGGCTCGAACTCCCTAACACGTTGTTGTCATTCGGTTTGAATACAACTTGCCATATTCCACTTTTATGGCCCTTTAATGTAGTGATACACTCTTGTGTCCCAACATCCCACAATTGAATTGTATGATCGGAACTGCCACTTGCTAGCATCAAACCATCAGGGCTGAAAGCGATCGACTCCACCACCCTCAGTTGACCTTTTATCACATTCAGACAATTTTTCGACTCGATATCCCACAATCGAATTGTATGATCGGAACCGCCACTTGCTAGCATTAAACCATCAGGGCTAAAAGCAACCGATCTTACTATACCACTATGCCCCTTTAAGGTCTTAATACAGGTGCCTGAGTCGATCTCCCATAGTTTGATAACATCACCATTCGCGCTGGCAAGAAGTTGACCATTGGGGTTGAATACAACTTCTTCAGTATATGAGTTGCACTGAAGAATTCTAATGCAATCACCTGTGTTTACATCCCATAACTTTATTGTTTGACCACCACCCCCTCTAGCCAGCAGTTGACCGTTAGGGCTGAACGAAACTGTAAACACCCAATCCCTGTCAGACGTTTCACGCAGAGTCCTAAGGTGTTTTCCCGTATTTTTATCCCATAGTTTTACTGTTTGGTCTGTACTACCACTTGCAATATGCAGGCCATTAGGGCTAAAAGCGATCGACTGGATGTTCCCAACGTGACCAGTCAGAGTCTTGAGACATTTACCAGTATCTATATCCCATAATTTTATGGTCTTGTCAGAATTTCCACTTGCAAGAATTAAGCCATCAGGGCTGATTGCGATGGAGCGGACCCAGTTAATATGTCCTTGTAAAGTATAAAGACAATTTCCCGTATTAGCATCCCACAATTTCACGGTTTGATCATAACTTCCACTTGCAAGGAGCAATCTATCAGGGCTGATAGCAACGGATTGAATGCTATCAATATGCCCCATCAATGTTCTCAAACATTTACCTGTATTGACACCCCATAAACGCACGGTTTGATCGTCACATCCGCCTATCAAGGTGTCTCCATCCGGGCTAAATGTAATTGACCGTACAACTCCACAATGACTATCTATTGTCTTAAGACATTCACCTGTGTTTATATCCCACAATTTTACGGTGTGATCATAGCTTCCACTTGCAAGGAGCAATCCATCAGAGTTGATAGCAATCGAACTGATATAATCTGAATGTCCATTGAAGATTCTTAAGCAGGTGCCTGTATTCATATCCCATAACCTGATCACCCTATGGGTCTTATCAAGGGTTAAGACATATTCATAAGGATTGAAAGTAACTAAAAGTATATTATCCTTAAAATCCTTCAAAGTATTTATACATTTACCCGTAGTAATATCCCACAACTTAATAATTTGATCTTTACCACCACTAGCAAGAGTACGACCATCCAGACTAAAAGCAACTGATTTCACACCATCAGTATGCCCTTTCAGTGTTTTTAAGCATTCGCCTGTAGAAACATCCCACAATTTCACAGTCTGATCATGACTCCCACTTGCAAATATTAGATTATCGGGGCTGAAGGTACATGAAGATATATCTGAAGTATGGTGGCCTTGGAAAAGAATAGGTCTGCTATCATTTCGTTTCCATATTCGAGGCCCTCCTAGGCTACTGTAAGCCAACAATTGACCATTCGGACTAAATGTAACCGCAGTAATATATGCAAAATATTCTGTGAAGACGGTGTTAACAAGATCGCTATTAGAGAAATTTACGTCCAGTAAGTTCACCATCTGAAAATTAGCTTGCCACACTGCTAATTGTGAAAAATCGAGACCTGTTAATTCAACGCGTAAGTGACAAAGTAGATTTATGGTATTGCCAGCTATGTATCCTTTACGATGTGGGTGCCTTTTTTGACGAATTTTCGAAATAATGTGTACAAGTTTTTCTTTAGTTCCTGCCTTACCCAAAATTTCCAGTAGCCGCTTACTAATAGGACTAATCATAAAGCGAATTTGACTCTCTCTAATATATTCCTTAGCCGTCGCTTTCATCTGTGCGTGACTATTGAACAAACTTGGCTGTTGAGTCATCACCTCATCACACACCTGCTCAACCAAACGATCCGTCACATATTCCATCACCACATTCTGGAGCGTAAACTCTGCGCCGCTCTGCTCAACCATGGATCGTCGCCGTAACGAGCGTAAAGCCACCATCAAATCCCGCTTGGATACCGGCTCCACCAAATTATCAAGCAATGTCTCCCTCGAAACTGGTTCCCGCTCAATCGCCAGCCAGTACATAAGCGATTGTTCCAGGACCGAGAGTCGGACAAATTGCTCACCAAGGACGTCACCGATACGACCAAAGATGATGGCCTCGTCGGTCAGGAAATCATCGATGTTGCCGTCGTACACCTCGCGGATCATTTCGGCGACGATGTTGAGGGCCAGGGGGTTGCCGGAGTAG
>JAGRBY010000604.1 GCA_020433835.1 Anaerolineae bacterium
TTATTTCAACGACTCTGGCTCGATTTGGAGGGGCGTACCCGTTTTTTCTTGTCAACCCCCTGAATTCCAGTACAGCCACCATTATTTAAACCGATGCCGGATTACGTAGTATGACAATTCGCACCTGGGCTTCACATTTGGCCCTGCCTCTCACTGTAGCGCTCCTCTTCTTTATCGGTATGCTGGCTTTGTATTCTACGCTCCATACCTTCGAGTTTGATACCGATGAGGGCATCAACGTTATGAAGGCGATGCTGCTGGCAAAGGGCTATCCGCTGTACGACGCCATCTGGAGCGATCAGCCGCCGGTGCTGACCTATGTCCTGGCGGCGGCCTTTCGCCTCTTCGGCATTCAGCTCGATGTCGCCAGAATGACGGTACTGCTCTTTTCGTGCCTGCTGCTGGGAGCCGCATGGCAGTTTTTACGCTCTGTAGGCGGCATCGCGTTTGCTGTGGCCGGGGTAGTTTTGATTGTTCTCTTACCGCACTACGCCGTTTTGAGCGTCTCGGTGATGGTCGGACTGCCGGCTTTGGCGCTGGCTGTGGTTTCGCTGGCGGCGCTGGCGGCCTGGCATCAAAGTCGATCTGTTGTTTGGCTGGTGGTTTCAGCCGTTGCGTTGAGTCTGTCCATCCTCACCAAGCTCTTTACCGGCTTTCTGGCTCCGATCTTTGTGGCCGGTCTCCTCTTGGCTGAGTTCTTGGCAGCCGAGCCGCGCTCCTGGCGAGACCGGCTGTGGCCGGCGATGGTATGGAGTCTTGTTTTTGGCGTGTTGACGGGCGCACTGTTAATCGGGCTGGTGGGCGATAATATGGACCAGATGTGGGGCACGCATCTCAACGCCCGAGAAACAATGGCCCATGAAAGCTTCTGGCAGAAAAACGCTTTGCATAATCTGCGGGTGACCTGGTTCTTAACCGCTCTGGGCATTCTGCTTGTTGTGGCTACCAAACGGTGGCTGGCCCTTTACCTGGTGGCCTGGTTGGGTGCGGGCACGCTGCTGCTCTCGCGCCACGCGCCGCTGTGGTATCACCACGAACTGCTTATCACCATCCCGGCGGCGATGCTGGCCGCCTGTGCCGTGGGTGAAGCGAGCCTCTGGCTTTACCAGTCGCTCCACCGACAAAATAGGGTAAGTCTGCGCGGCTTGATATCCGTCATTGTTTTAATCGGTGTGGGGCTGGTTGTGTTCGATCAGGTGCCGCGCACAGTCGAGCTGTTCAACAGGCGTGCCTTTTCCAACAAATCGAACACCGATTACGCCCTGGCCGCCCAAATGGCCGAGCGGGCATCAGAAACGCATTGGGTTATCACCGATCGCCCGATGGTTGCTTTTCAAGCTGGTCTCTTGGTGCCGCCGCATCTGGCTGTATTCTCCCAAAAGCGCGTCATCACCGGCGATCTGACCGAAGAGGACATGGTCGATATCTTCCAGGAGTTCAGACCGGAGCAAGTGCTGATCACCCGCTTCGACTGGCCGGCCATCAGTTTTATCGAAGAGCACTACTACACGCGCTTGAGCGAAGGCGTTTTTGTCCGCAACGATATCGAATAGGCCGCCGGTTCCTCACGCTCAACCTGGTGCATGGTGTTAAGCACCTGCTCGGCGATCTCCGGGTAAAGGTTTTGGTCATCGAAACAGAGCGGTTCGTTGCCGCGCATCCGCTTCAGGCAATAAAAGGCATTCATGAACAGGCACATCAAAAACGCGCCCAGTCTTAAATAGCGGATACTTCTGATCACCCGCAGAAAGCTATATTTAAAGGAAAAAGCCTCCCGCCACAGCGCCCGGTGAGCTTCAAGTAGTTCCGCCGGGGTCATCTGGCTGGGCTTGAAGGTGACGTTGTAGCCGTTGTAAAACTCCCAACCTCTTTGAGTCAACATCCTATCTTCTTCGACCATTTTATTGTAAGCAACCGTACCCCGAAACGGCGTGAGGATGCTCAAGAAAGGCACGTCAACTCCGGCCTCATAGAGCCGGTGGGCCATCTCTTTAATCGTTACCGCCGAGTCGCCATCGAAACCGGAGATGAAACCGGCCATCACGCAAATCCCTCTTTGGTGCAGCTCCGCGATATTCTCGGCGTACTTTTCGGCTTTGTTCTGCTGCTTGTGGGCATCCTTGAGCGACTCTTTCCCAAACGACTCAATGCCAAAGAAAATGCCGATACAGCCCGAACGCCGCATAAGATCAAGTAGATCAGCATCTTTGGCGATATCCATGCTCGCCTGCGTCAGCCACCATTTCTTGAGCGGTACCATCGCCTGCAACAGTTGCCGGGCGAACTTGCGGTTGATGGTCAGATTATCATCCCAAAACCAAACGATCTTGCGCTGCCACCAGTGTTGAAAGTTATTGTACTGAATATCCTGCACAATCTTTTCTACAGGGCGCGTCCGAAAGCCCGGATTGAGCGTCGGCACCGTGCAGAATGAGCAGGTAAAGGGACAGCCTCGGGTCGCTTGCACCACACGTGTAACGAAAAAGGCGTTGGGCAGAAGATCATAGCGCGGGGTAGGCACATCAGCCAGGCAGGTCGGTGTACCCTTGTAGATGGGTCGCAATCGACCGGTTTCAAAATCGCGCAGCATGGTCACCCACGCCGACTCGGCCTCGCCGATAAGAATGGAATCGAAGTAGTGCAGGGCTTCATCAGCGGCAAAGGTCACGTGCGGCCCGCCGCCGATTACCGTTTTACCTTGCGCCCGATAGCGTTGGGCGAGGCGATAGGCTTCCGGCGCAAAGCCGCTGAAGAAACTGATCGCCACCAAATCGGCATCGGTTTCATCGGGCGGCTGCTCGACCTGCTGATGAATGACTCTGACTTCGTATTCTTGGGGAGTGAGTGCCGCCAGGTGAATCCCGGTAATGGGCGGCACAAAATGCTTCTCATGACCAAATGGATAGCGCTGCACATATGCCACAATAATATCGATTTTCACGAGCAGTACCCGCCTAACGTTTGCCACATCCCTTGCATGATTGACCTCCCGGCTTTTCAACGATTGTGTTTATACCCGGTAATCTATCATACAAGAACTATCGGCAGCAACGCTTCAAGTGGCGAGCTTGTGGCACCTGAGTGCTTGATCCTGTCTCAATGAGGATTTAACAAACAGGCAGCTTCGCCCGATTAAGGTCTTTGACCCCGCTGTGGCAGGTGCGCATCAATAATTTCTTTGGCCTGTGTCGGATTGATTGTGCCGATGATAATCGTGCCGGGGGCATCCGCTTTATGATGAACAATTTGAACTCTATCGGCCACAGCCCCCATCCATTTCTTAATATCAACGCGCTCTATCTCATCGTAGCGCAGGACTATTGTTTGGAAAGAACTCACAACAACAAACGCATCATAAATGCGAAGGTTGATAAAGGGACCTCGATAATTTAACCACCCCATTCGACCACCACCGGTTGAGGTGTACAAAGGTTCTTTGTCTTTTTCGATGTCCAACCGGCTGCGGCTGCGGACAACGATTACGATGAAAAAGCCGAATATCAGAACAAAAAACAACATCCCTACACCGAGAAACAACAATTCCTCCGAAAAATAGTCCATCTCATGCGTTCCGACGCGCAATCTCGGCGCGAACTACGGGCGCGACTTTTGTGCCGAAAAGCTCGATACCATGCATCACCTGCTGATGCGGCATTGTGCCGACGCCCATCATCATCAAGAAGCGCTGATGCCCAAAGATTTCGTGCTGTAACAGAATCTTCTCGATAACATCATCCGGGGTGCCGATGAAGTTCGCTCCGCGCAGCGTGCCGGAAGCATCAAACTGCGCTCTGGTCATCGGCGGCCAGCCGCGCTCGCGACCAATCTTGTTCATGGTTTGCTCAAAGTAGGGGAAGGCTGTATCCATCGCTTGCTGGCGATCATCGGCAATGAAACCGTGCGAGTTGACGCTGACGGGCAGTTGTGTTGGATCGTGGCCGGCCTGTTCAGCCGCGTGCCGATACAGCTCAACCAGAGGCGCAAACTGCTGCGGGATGCCCCCGATGATAGCCAGCGCCAGCGGCAGCCCCAACGCAGCGGCCCGCACCACCGATTGGGGCGTACCACCAACGGCGATCCAAATCGGCAGCTTATCTTGCATTGGCCGGGGATAAATACCCTGCCCGTCAAGCGCGGCTCGATGCCGACCCGACCAGGTTACGTGTTCCGACTCGCGTAGATGCAGCAGCAGTTCAAGCTTTTCAGCAAATAGCTCATTGTAATGGTTGAGGTCATAACCAAAGAGCGGAAAGGACTCGATAAATGATCCCCGTCCGGCCATAATTTCAGCCCGTCCATTCGAAAGCAGATCGAGCGTGGCAAAGCGTTGAAAAACCCGCACCGGATCATCGGAGCTAAGGATGGTAACCGCCGTACTGAGCCGGATCGATTGGGTGCGGGCCGCTGCCGCCGCCAGAATAACCTCAGGAGCCGATGATACGAAATCGGGCCGGTGATGTTCACCCAGACCGATAACGTCCAGGCCCACTTGTTCGGCCAGCTCGACTCGTTCCAAGAAATATTGCAG
>JAGRBY010000605.1 GCA_020433835.1 Anaerolineae bacterium
TGGGGCGAAAATGGCTGCGGAGTATCAAACTCAAGATTTTGCTGGCCTACAGCTTGGGGGTTGTTATCGCTATTCTTAATATTTATGTGACATCAAGACTTATGTTTGTTTCTCCACACGACTTTTATCTTTTAGGCTTATTGCTCATCTTTGCCGCGCTCATCTCTGCCTCATTTGGTTATCTGCTGGCCAGCAGCATGACCCAATCGTTGTGGCAATTGCAGCGTGGTGCGCAGGAGTTTGCCGCCGGCGATTTCTCAGCGCGAGTCGCCTTGAATGAAGCCGACGAACTTTCGGATGTGGCCGAGGCGTTTAATATGATGGCCGACGAATTGCAGCGATCGTTTGCTCGCCAGCGAGAACTTGAGAAAGCCCGCCGCGATTTAATCGCCGCTGTAAGCCATGATCTACGGACGCCATTAACCTCCATTCGGGCTATGATCGAAGCTATGGCCGACGGCGTCGTCACCGATCCGGCTATGATCAATCGTTACTATTTTAACATTCGATCTCAAACAGAGAATCTATCGAACCTGATCAACGATCTTTTTGAATTGTCGAAATTGGAGTCAGAGAAAGTTCAACTGCGGTTAGAGCCGGTGAATATTAACGATCTGCTCTCGGATGTGCTCGAGTCGATGCAGCAGCAGGCAAAAAATAAAAATGTATCGCTCAAAGCTATCTTCTATGAGGATGCGCCGATGATTATGGCCGAGTTCGATAAAATTCAGCGCGTGGCCTATAACCTGGTTCAAAATGCCATCCGGCATACCCCGGATAACGGCACGATCTCACTCGAAACAACCGTTGTACCCCAGGGCGTGCAAGTTAATGTTGCCGATACGGGCGAGGGCATCGACCCCAATGATCTACCTCACATCTTTGATCAATTTTTCCGTGGAGAAAGAAGCCGCAGTCGCGAGACGGGCGGTGCGGGGTTAGGTTTGGCTATCGCCAAGCGCATTATAGAGGCGCACAATGGGCAAATATGGGTTGATAGCCAAGTAGGCCACGGCACACGCTTTAGCTTCATCTTACCACTCGCCCACTAATCTACTACCAACCATTCCACCTATCCAACCTACAACTAACTGACCAATTGCAGGGTCCGTCGAATTGTTGCGTCAATCTTCTCGATATCAGCCGGTTTTGAAAAAAAACCGTCAGCCCCCGCCTCGCGGCAATTGGCGCGAGTCTTGGCGTCATCGTAGGCTGATAACATAAAAATTGGAATTTTCTCTGTAGAGGGGTTGCTTCTTAAAAGACGAGTTGCTTCAAAGCCATCAACCTTCGGCATCCGAATATCCATCAGGATAAAGTCAGGCTGCCAACTTTTGGCCTTCTCCACGCCTTCAGCGCCGTTAACGGCGCAAATTACTGTATAGCCAAGAATTTCTAGCATTTGCGATATAGGTTCTCGCAAATCTTTCTCATCCTCTATGTAAAGTACGCGAGGCGAGTTATCGTCCTGCATCATGAAATATCCTCCCAAAAACCTCTAAAGTGCACCCACATTTTAGCTGTTAAGGTTATTTGCCTGAGCTATGATATTATAGCGGATAAATGGTTTCAGGTCTAGAGATAAATATCACAATCCCATAAAATTTAATTTTATTAGCCCATTTGTACTTGGTAGAATACTCCTGTAAAATCAAACCATTCATTAAGTCAGTCAGTCAACTCTTTACTCGAATTTCAACCTCAATAGGAGAAAATCATGGATCCACAACTTACCGACAAAACTGTTCGACAATATGTTGATATTATCAGCGACCAATACTATCCTATGACTGGCTCCGTTATCGCTGTTATGGCAGCACAAGCCGCTGCGCTGGCTGAAACGTGTATCCAAATTAGTTTAGATAATCAGGTTGATAGGCTGGATTGGCAAGATGTTACCACGCGTATCGAGCAGATGGCCCATATAAAAACAACGCTGTTAGAGTGGTCTAATCAAGATATTTCAACCGACCGCAGCGATAATCCGCCATCGGGTAACAATAGCCATCAAACAGCTACGTTCGATTATGCTATCGAAATTGCCAAGCTTTCTTTAGAGGCCGCCAAAAAGCTACAAGATTTTGGGCCGATGACCTATACCAGTCTTGAAGATGATTTGGAAATTGTAATTTATCTTTTAACCAGTACAGCCCGATCGGCCGCACTATTGTTGAAACATAACCTCAGCACTGTAGCCGATACTGACCTGACCGAACCGTATGATGCTATCCTTGCGAATTTAATTCAGCAAATCAACCAACTTTCGGTGGTTCTACCCACTCGACCACTGCTCTAAATAAAATCGATGCCAGAAATTGTAGGAAATCTCCATTTACACACCGTTGCCTCAGACGGCACCGGTACTCACGATGAAGTTGCCGAGGCTGCGGCTCAGGCAGCTTTAGATTTTATAGTCTATACCGATCATAATATTTGGGTCGATGGGATTGAAGGCTGGTACCCCGATCCAACCACCGGCCGGGATGTGCTGCGCCTGATGGGGCAGGAGATCAATGATCAGGCCCTGGAACCGGAGTTGAACCACATGCTGTGCCATTTTGTGAACCGCGATCTTAATGGTATTGCGGCTGACCCACAGCGATTGATCGACGATGTGATGCAATCCGGCGGATTGACGTTTTTGGCCCACCCCCTTGAGCGGCCGGGGTTACGCGCCGCCGCCCAAATATATCCCTGGATTACCTGGGATATTGACGGCTACACCGGTATTGAGCTGTGGAACGCCATGACCGATGTCAAATGGCGATTGCGTACCTTATGGTTTCGGGCTGTGCTGGGCGCTTACATTCCCAACTGGGTTCTTAGCGCACCCTTTCCGGAGGTGCTAGCCAAGTGGGATGAACTGCTGGCTACTGGACGGCAGATTGTCGCTATTGGCGGCTCTGATGCCCATGCTATGTCCTTTTCCCTTGGCCCGTTTACCCGCAAGGTTTATCCATACGAGTTTCTCTTTAAAGCGATTAATACCCACCTTTTTATCCCCGAACCGTTAGACTCGGACATCGACACCGCCCGCCGGCAAGTTTACGATGCTCTCAGCGCCGGTCATTGTTTTGTTGGCAACAGCCAAACGATCTCCCCGCGCGGATTTGAATTTTTCGGGAGCAGTGGTTCGCAAAGAGCGATGATGGGGGATCTGCTTACGTTGGAGGGTGCTGTTGAGCTGTGTGTCGCCAGCCCACACTCCGCTCACCTAAGGCTGATCAAAGATGGCCGCTGCATCGCCGAACATTTTGGCCGGGAGTTGCAGTGGCATAGCGATCAGCCCGGTGTGTACCGCGTTGAAGCCTACCGCCGCTACTGGGGTGAGATGCGGGGCTGGGTTTTTACCAACCCCATTTACGTGCGTTAACTTTACGCCTCGCGCCCAACCAGGCGGGGAAGTAAGCGTATTTCTTTGACACCAACAACCAGCCCAACCAACAGATAGGTTGCTAAGCCAATCAACCCGCCAATCGCGGCAATAAAAAGTGGCGGTAGAGCCGGGAAAAATGTTGTAAAGGCCAAAATTGCGCCGCCCATCGCTCCGGCAGCCAGCAGCGTTAGCAGCAGCGTACTGGCAAGCGAGCCGGCCTCCACCCCGTTAAGCCGATAGTGGGCGATGACCAGCATAATCAAAACCTCAACCGTCACAGCCACACCATTCGATAGCGCCAATCCACCTGCCAAAAGCCGCTGATACAGCAGCAGCGCCAATCCAAGATTGATCATCATGCTGACCACCGAGCTAAGAAACGGTGTAACTGTATCTTTTTGGGCGTAGAAAACCCGGTTGACAACCTCTAATGCGCAGTGGGCAATCAGTGCCAACGCCCAAAATTGCAGCGATTGATACACTGCCGCCGTCGATTCGGGGCCAAACTCGCCCCGTTCAAACATAAGCTGGATAATTGGTCGACCGAGCACAATCAGACCGACCATTGCCGGAATGGCCAGCGCCAGCATAATGCGCAGTGTTTGGGCCAGTGTGTGCCGTAAGGTGGCGATGTCGTTTCGTGCCGCCAACTCCGACAGCGTCGGAAATAGGACGATGCCAATAGCCGAGCCGATAATCGTCTGCGGCATCTGCATCAAATCCCAGCCGTAATCGAGAGCTGACACACTGCCTTCGCCCAGCCGCGAGGCCAAATTGAACATGACGATAAAGTTGACCTGAATGACCACAATGTTTAGGACACGCGGCCCCATCAATCGAGCGATGTGCCATAAATCGGGATCATCCCAGGCAAAAATAGGCCGATAGCGAACGCCATAACGCAGCAAGCCCGGTACCTGAATCAGAAAGTGACCCAGCGATCCCAAAATTGCCCCCCAAATAAGCCCATACACGCCAAAGTCATCGGCCAGAAAAAGTGCGCCGACCATAATCCCAACGTTATAAATCAGCGGGGCAACGGCCGGTAGCACAAAATGCTGGCGGGTGTGCAGCACCGCGCCGACCAAACTGCTGACGCTAAAGATAATCGTCGAGATGAGGGTTAACCGCATGAGATCGGCGG
>JAGRBY010000606.1 GCA_020433835.1 Anaerolineae bacterium
TAGCCCTCCCTAAATCCCTCCAAAGGGGCAATGTCGTTAAGTTAGCGTAGCACCCCTCGATATCAGGATGCTACCCTTCGATATGATCTCGCAAGCCCACCTCCTCAGGGTGCGGCACTACTTCATGATATCGGGATTGAATGTGCTCGTTATGAAAGTTTACCGAAATCGAGGCGATTTTGGATGCAAAAAGAGGGCGTTTGAGCTAATTGCCTTTTTTGGAATACAAATCGTGAGCGTTTGAGCTAATTGCTTTGTGTCTGCCGTAAAAGGGGCTAACGTCATGAAACTTAAATTTTTGTAACAGATGAAACAAATGTTAGTTAGTGCGACAGATACTCAAACTTATTTTTTATGGTTCTTAAATGCCACCTCTATAGCGTTCTGTTAGAATTAGCTCAAATAAATTGATTGGTATTACCCTCTGGGAAAATAGCGTATTTAGGGAGCAAATAAAAACTAGCCTTCAATCGCTATTTCACAGACGTAGTAACTCTATAAACCATTCATATGTAGACCAAGGAGGGTCACAATGGATTCACTGGTTGATAAACAAGGTGTTGTTCATAAAAAAGGATGGGATGGTCAATACAGACCGCAAGGGGGCTTATTTGGCCCCCAGAAAGATACCAATTTTTGGGGCAGCCCCAATGTTGAACGGGGTTTCTTTGGCAATCCGGTTGAAGATAAAAATTGGCTGGGCCAAACGACTAAATCTAAGCAGGGAGCAACGCTTTACCGGCGCAGCGGCGGCTCGATGCGCAGCAGCAGCAGTTCTGGTGATGATGCCTTAGCCGGTTTGATATTTTTTGTCATTATAGTGGCTCTGGTTATCGTTTCTGCCGTTTTTTTGGTGCTGGTGGTGCCATTGTTTATGGCATTGCAGCGGGGAATGGTCTCGGCGCAGGGACGGCGCGATTGGGGCATCTTTGCCGCAGCCACGCTGGTTTTGGCCGGCCAAATTTCTCTATCGTGCCTGGCGTGGGACAGTTGGCTTAACCCTTACGCCTATGTTATGTGGCAAAAGATTATTTTTACGCTGGGAGCCATTATAGGCGGATTTAGCATCGGTACCGTGGTGGGAATAAAAGGCTGGCTGCCAAATATTTGGTTTTCGGTGCGCCACGTGGCCGTGGCTTACGGTTTGGCCGTCGCTGAGATGTGGCACAAGGTCTGGAGCTGGATTTAGCTTTTTTTTACCTTCGTTTGAGAAAAAATTCACATTGTAGGTGGTTTTGTCGTTCAAATAAGGAGATTTTTTATGGATAACAACCCAACTAATCCCACAACGGTAACCCCCAAAGACCCGGATACCGCTTTTATCATAGAACTAGTCGGTGGTTTCTTTGGCCTGCTGGGGCTGGGCTATATGTACGTTGGCCGCACAGAAGAGGGCATTATGCGCCTGCTGATCTGGCTGGTTTACGACATCATCGCCTATGTGGTCATTATGATCTTGATTTCTATATTTATTGGCTGTTTGCTTATTCCGGTTCAGCTTGTTATTCAAGTGGCCGTGCCAATTTGGTCGGCCAGTAATTTGAAAAAGAGTATGCTGGCGGCCAAGGCTGTCAATAGCCCCCCTGGTGATGAAAGTAAATAAGTAGCGTATGATTTACGCAGTTGACGTTGGTGGCTGGTGTCCAAACTGAGTTTGGACACCTCATTGCGTGCCGAAACTCAGTTTCGGCACGAGAACCCAAATAAGGTTGATTTACTTCACTTATATCAGCCCATTTCGTTCTGAAGGAGGAATTTTTATGTTTAGAATGAAACTAAACAGAATTATTACCATCTTTTTCATTATAACTATGATGGTTAGTAATTCTATTTCTATGATAGCTTATCCGTCAGAGGTATTTGCTACTACTACAAATACGAGTTCTCATTTCATAGCGCCATCGTATTTTGTACCAGAAAACCAACATGAAAATAAAGTTAACAAAGTCTTGTCCAACGGTCAATTCGTTTATGGCCCAAATATTGGAGACTTTAAAGTTAGTAACTATCTCAGTTCATCTGCACCTCATCTACTTTTGTATGCCGAAGAAATATATGGTCGTTCGGAATATTACAGTATCAATCCAAAGGTGTATTTAACCCTTATGGAGATGTCTACGCAGTTAATTTCAAATAAAGATGCAACCTCTACCGATATTGAGACGCCTTTTGGTTTTAGGGAGCCGGGTTTCCTTAATCAGTTGGATGAGGTATCAGATTTGTTATTTAATGCTTACTATCTTCACTTATATACCTTTTCTCCATTGCCTGTTAATCAGCGTGCTTTGCCACCGTTAAGATTATCTGATGGATCATTATTTTTTGTTCCATCTGAGATAAATGCTGGTACTTATGCTGTTATGGCTGCTTTAGCCCCTTTATATAGTGCAGAAGAGATGCAATTGGCCGTCGATAACACTATTACAAGCGGTTTTTATCGTACTTACAAAACTCTTTTTCCCAAAGATGATCCTTTGGATGACTCAAATTATATATATGTGCCAGGAGATATTGGCATCTTATCTGTTCCTCCAAATATGCTTCAATTACCTTATTCACGAGGAGAATCTTGGAATTTTAATGGTGTGCATAACGCATTAGGTGGTAATGCGGGGGATCCGGCTACCGATATGGCATCTATTGATTTTAGTCCAGGTTGGCCGGAGTGGAATAATGATACTAGCAATATGTGGGTTGTTGCTGCGGCAGCAGGCACACCTACAAAAATTTCCAACTGTAACTTTAAAATTACCCATCAAGATGGTTGGGAAACAACTTATTATCATCTGGAAAATATTCAAAGTTTTAGTACTTCTATCCAACAGAACGATCATATTGGGATAATCGCTAATACTCCAGAGGAAGCTCTATGTTCTGATGGTGACTCGACAGGACCTCATTTACATTTTACCTTAAAACGTAATGGAGCCTTAATGCCCTTGGATGGTACTATACTTTCTGGCTGGTACGTTCATAGTGGTCGTTGGAATTATGATAGTAATCAAAGCTATATGTGGTTAGAAAGAAATGGAGATAAAAAGTATGCCTACAATGATTTATTGCTGAATGATGGCGGTGTTAATAGTGGTTGCGCCTCATATTCTGACTCAACCATTATTTTATTTGATAATAGCAATTGTGGCGGAAATAAAAAAACTATTTATCAAACAGGCCTGGTCAATCTCAACGATTTCAACGATCAAACCTCATCAATCTTCATTCCCGATGGCTGGTCGGCCAAAGCGTATGAACATGATAACCGGGGCGGAGCGAGTCGCTGTTTATTCCAAACGCTGCCCGATTTAAGCCAGGAAGCGTTTGATAATGGCTTAAATATGAATGATCAAATCTCATCAATAGAGATTTTTGATAACAGCAACAATTGTGGTGACCCCCCCATTTGTAATACCCTAAAAGTTGGTGATTATGCTATAGATACCCCTTCTTATCTTACAGATATAGCGCCGCTTGATACCTGTAACCCGTCCGACACCACCCCACCCACCGCTTCTTGGAACAGCCCCGCCAACAACAGCACCATTACGTCTCAAAGCGTTACGCTCAACGCCAGCGCCTCAGATAACGCCAGCGGCATTGATTACGTGCGTTTTAGCGCCAAATATGGCGGTAGCTGGCACAACCTGCATTATGATTACGCAGCTCCCTACGATTATGGCTGGGATTTATGCGCCGCGGGCGTACCGGACGGCGAGATTGAATTGGGCTTACAAGCCTACGATAAAGCGGGCAATGAATTTGTTTACTCCGAACATTACGCCAATTACAAAATCTATAAAAATTACAACTGCACGTTAAACCCGCCGCCAACGCCATCGCCCTCAGACGTGGTTAAACTTTACAACCAAGCCAACTACGAAGGCGATCCCTTCTGGACGGGCGGGGCCGGCGACCACGGCAATATTAACCCCCTCAAATTCACCTATTCCATGCGGCTGCCCAGCAACTGGTCGGTTAAAACCTACTCAGAGTACAATTTTGGCGGCGAAGAACGCTGTTGGGCCAATTCGGTCAACAAATTGGGCGACCACGGCTGGACGCACGAAGTAAAATCACTTAAAGCCTACACCAGCAACGTTTGCCCCACGCCACCGGCCCCGGGCGGGCAATGGCAAGCCAAATTCTGGCGAACCGGAACCTGTTACGACGACCACAGCCAATGCACGTCAGGCAACACCACCCATCAGTCGCAACCCTCCGTACCGGGCAACATTGGCGGCAAAAACTACATGATCAAAGAAGATTGGGGGCAAAATTCGCCCGGCGGCAGCACGCCCAACGATGATTGGTCCGGATTATTTGAAACAACCATCAATTTCCCGGCGGGCAACTACGTTTTTTATTCTACGCACGATGATGGCCTAAAACTTAAAATCGGCAACTACGGCGAGCGCAGCACAAGCGATTCAAGAGTGGATACTGATCGGCTGTGTGGCGATAACGACCAACCGTACTATTTAAACGGCAATACGCCCATCAAAGCCTATCTTCACGAGCGG
>JAGRBY010000607.1 GCA_020433835.1 Anaerolineae bacterium
GTCATCGGTAGCCCAATCATTATGCCAGAGCTTGGCGAAGAAGCTTGTTTTTCACTTGATCTATCTAAATTAGAGATTAAAAATGACTCTAAAATAGACAAAGACTATCTATTCTACTATCTTAAATCGCCTTTAGCCCGCGATTATATGATTGCTCATAGTAGTGGCAGCACAGTAATGCATTTATCTGTCAAAAGTGTGCCTAGTATGCCCATCTTACTACCCAGCATAGAGGAACAGCGTTATATTGGACAGCAGTTGAAACTAATTGATGAAAAAATCGAACTGAATCGCAAAATGAACGAAACGCTGGAGCAGATGGGGCAGGCCCTCTTCCGCCATTACTTCATCACCAATCCCGCCGCCAAAACCTGGTCTATTGGTACAATATCCGATCTTGGGCAAGTTATAACCGGCAAAACTCCAAGTAAAACAAGAGGTGATTTTTATGGAAACGATGTTCCTTTTTTAAAAGTACCAGACATGCATAATCAAACCATAATTATCAATACAGCGGATAATTTATCAACATTAGGAGCTAACAGTCAGGCTAATAAGTATATACCAAAATGGTCAACAACAGTAAGTTGTATCGCTACTGTGGGCGTAATTTCATTAGCTGGCAAAGAAATGCAGACAAACCAGCAAATTAATTCAGTAATTCCAAAAAATGAAAATTATACGTTCTTTAACTATTTTGTGCTAACTTCAAAAAAGCCGACATTAAGGAGTATGGCTAGTTCAGGCTCAGCGGTGCCGAACTTGAATAAGGCTCATTTCGAGAACATAAATATTGTAATACCATCCGAAACTTTACTTGAAGAATTTCAACATGGGATCAAATCAATATTTAAAATAATTGAGACGAATTTACAAGAAATCCAAACCCTCACCACCCTCCGCGACACATTATTACCCCGCCTAATATCCGGAAAGTTAAAAGTATGAGAGATTTTGAACCATTTGATAAAACGTTTAGATTTGATGAAAGCATACTTACGGAGAATTTCCCGAACTACATGTTACCTAGCATATTGAGTTGGATTTTTAATGTTATGGTTGCTCATAAACTTTATGATCCGTATCATTCTAACATGATTGATACGGCTAAATTAGTGAACCCAATCAATCGAATGTTGCGAACTACGTTCCGAAGCAAATATGCTGATTTTATAGCTGATATTCAATTTGACCTAAGTACCTTTCGAAACGTGCTTTCATATTTATTGCAAAGAGTTTCAGACGCTAATGAAGGCAAAACGCTGGAAAACATACTATATGAAACAAGTTCTGCATACGCTGTTGAATTCAAAGAAGTGAATGTGAAGAATGGTGCTATTGGGTGGAAGGTGACAAAGATGAAATTGGTCTACAGGGTGCCGCCAATAGTGAAAAAACAAGCACTTGAGGTTATGCGTACAGACCAGCTATTGACGGAAGCATGGGATTTTCACTATGGTATCGATTTTGATGATGAGAAAACAGTCACCCGTTGTACGGATGTATTATCTGGGTTGTTGCGTGATAAATATTATCCCAATGAGAAAAAACCACAATTGGGTAAACTATTGAAACAGCTCATTGAGAATAAAGACAAAATTATTTTGCCGGCAGATACGTTGTATAACAAAGAGTCTTTATTGAAAATGATGGTCAAATTTTCAGAGAAACGAAATAATCATCAAAAAGGAACAGGTACTAAACCTAGTCATGAAGAGGCTGGTTTCGTGTTGCATTTCACAATAATGCTATACCAATTGTTTAGGAGTAAAAATGACTGAAGATCAAATAGAGCAATCAATTTTAGAAACACTTGGCCAAATGGGTTGGCAAATATTGTACGGCCCAGAAATTGGTCCAGACGGCACGTGCGAGCGTGATTATCATGACACTGTGCTAAATAATCGGTTACATTCTGCGCTAGAACGACTAAACCCACAAATACCTGCCACTTCTCTGAGTGAAGCACACAAACGAATAGTGCGGGCGCAACAACCAACGCTTATCGAAAATAATCGCGCTTTTCATGAGTTATTAGTTAGTGGCGTACCAGTAGAATATCGTAACGATACTGGCGATATAAAGTACGACCGCGCTAAGGTGTTCGATTTTGACAATGCACTAAATAACGAGTTTGTAGCAGTTAACCAATTAACGGTACTACAGGGTGATTTTCATCGCCGACCCGATGTTGTGTTGTTTGTTAATGGTCTGCCACTAGTACTTATTGAGCTTAAAAACGCTGCTGACAGTAAAGCAGACCTAGCAGCTGCATATCGCCAGATTCAGACCTACAAGCGCGAGATAAGCGACTTCTTTAGATTTAACGAACTATGCATTATTAGTGATGGCATAGAAGCCGAAATGGGTACACTAAGCAGTAGCACCGTGCGTATGATGCCATGGAAGACAGTAGACGGCGAAAAAGAAGTCGGGCGCGTACCAATGATGGATATTCTGACGCGTGGCGTATGTGACCCTACACGACTGCTGGATATAGTACAAAACTTTATTGTATTTGAACGTGACGACAAAGACGAAACACAATATATAAAAAAAGTAGCAGCGTATCACCAATATTGGGTGGTAAATAAGGCACTAGCAAGTACACTGCGTGCTAGTAGCGGCGATGGCGACCAGAAGGCTGGAGTGGTGTGGCATACTCAAGGGTCTGGTAAATCACTTAGCATGGTGTTTTATACAGGCAAAATGATGCGAAACCGCGAGCTGCAAAATCCAACTGTTGTCGTAGTGACTGATCGGAATGATCTTGATGGACAGTTGTTTGGCACTTTTAGCGCGTGCCGAGATTTATTAGGCGAAGACCCCAAGCAGGCCGAAAATCGTGGCGACCTACGTAAGTTACTCGAAAGAAATGCCGGTGGGATCATATTTACTACTATTCAAAAGTTCTCGCCAGAGGGCGAAGATGATACTTTGCCAGTATTAACTAGTCGTCGAAGCGTAATTGTTCTGGCCGACGAAGCTCATAGAAGCCAATATGGGCTAAAGGCCCGAATTCGCGAAAGCGACGCACACTTAGTGTATGGCTATGCCAAGTATATGCGCGACGCCCTACCAGGCGCGAGCTACATTGGCTTTACTGGTACGCCCATAGAATCAGATGACAAATCTACACCCGCTGTTTTTGGTGACTATGTAGACATTTATGATGTGAAACAAGCCGTCGAGGACGGTGCAACAGTACCGATATATTATGAAAGCCGACTTGTAGATTTGGGCATGGACGAAGACACCAAGCAGTGGCTTGACCTAGAAGTTGATGAATTGCTAGAGGGCGAAGAATTGTCACGGCAAGACAAGCTTAAGGCAGAGTACGCCCAAAAAGAAGCGATTGTTGGTAATGCTGAACGGTTAAATACAATTGCCTTAGACATAATTGAGCACTTTGAAGCACGACAAGATGTGATAGAGGGCAAAGGCATGATTGTAACAATGAGCCGCGGAATAGCTGCTGATTTGTACGAAAAAATTATAGCATATCGCCCCGAATGGCACAGTGACGATGATGCGAGCGGTGCAATAAAAGTTATTATTACCGGTTCAGCCAGCGACCCCGAGCATTTGCAGCCGCATATTCGCAACAAAAAGCGGATTAAAGCAATTGAAAAGCGTATTAAAAACCCCAAAGATCCGCTAGAACTAGTGATAGTTTGCGATATGTGGTTAACAGGCTTTGATGTGCCTAGTTTACATACAATGTATCTGGACAAGCCGCTTAAGGGGCATAACCTTATGCAGGCAATCGCACGTGTTAACCGCGTTTGGCCAGGTAAAATCGGTGGGCTTATAGTGGACTATTTAGGGGTTGCAGGCGCGTTACGTGACGCTATGGCCGACTATACTCGAAGTGGTGGCGAAGGCTCCCCGCAACTTGACATCGCCGAAGCAGTTGCTCAAATGAAAATGCGCTATGAAATCGTGCGTGATATGTTTGGAACTTTTAACTATAAGAACTACTTTAATGCGCAAACAAATGATAAATTGCAGATAATTTTAGATGCAGAGGAACATATTTTAGGCATAGAAAATGGCGAAAAGCGCATTAAACAGCATGTACTAGAACTTAGTAAGGCATTCGCTCTTGCAATGCCGCAACCCGAAGCACTAGCCATTCGTGAGGAAGTGGCATTTTTCCAAGCCGTTAAATCGCGCATAGAAAAAGTGTCATCTAGGGGCAACGTTATCGGCGACGATGAATACCGTACCGCGCTGAAGCAAATTGTAGACAAAGCCATCGCGCCAGTTGGAGTTGTGGATGTTTTTGAGGCGGCAGGTTTAGAAAAACCAGAAATATCAGTTCTTAGCGATGAGTTTTTTGCTGAAATACGTGCAATGGAACGCAAGAATTTGGCAGTAGAAGCCTTAAAGAAGCTACTTAACGATGAGGTCAAGGCTAAGTTTGGCCGTAACGCCGTAAAAGACGCCAAGTTTTCTGAAATGCTTACAAAAGCGCTAAATCGTTATAAAAACGGCACCATAGAAGCCGCCCAGGT
>JAGRBY010000608.1 GCA_020433835.1 Anaerolineae bacterium
CATCGAGCAAATTATCGCCGGTGAGCAGGTTAACGGTGGCTTGAAACTCGCCCAGTGAACTGACCGCCACGGTCTGGCCGCCAATCGACACGATGGTGCCGGGGTCGGTCTTGCCGATAATCTGAATTTCCGACTGTTGGAAGGTTTCGCCCTCTTCAACATTAACCGTTAACAGCGGCGGCGCGGTCTTGCGGCGCACAATAATCTCTTGTGAGGTAACGTTACCGACATCATCAAGGGCTTCAAGCCGGAGGACGTTTTCGCCCTCTTGCAAAATCACTTCACGGTTGAACTCGCCCTGGTCGTTGACGGTCGCTTCCTGGCCGTTGACCCGAAGTCGGGTGCCGCTGGGAACGGTTCCGGCCACCGCAATTAAATTTTCTTTGGTCCAGGTGCCGTTTTCAGGGCTAACCACGGCCACTTCGGGCGGTTCAGTCACCAAAATCACTTCACGCGAGACGGTGGCGCTGTTGCCTGCTGAATCAGTGGCCGATACTTCGACGGCGTTGGAGCCTTCCAGCAGTTGGCGCTTAATGGTAAAGCGGCCTTCGGCATCGACCGGCACAACGCCGGGATCGCCGGTAATTTGGATGACGGCATTGGGGTCGGTTAGCCCTTCGATGGTCAGGTTAGCCTCTCGCACGCGGGCCACCTCATCCAGGTTGGCCAGCCGCAGGGTAGGCGGCAGGGTATCGACCGTTACATTGGCGTTTTGGCTGCTGGCTCGAACCGTGCCTCGGGCAGTGACCCGCATCTGGTAGACACCATCCGTTACGGTTTGGTCGAGATCGTTACGCCCATTCCAAACGGCCACGTGCTGGCCACGGGTTTGAAATTCGCCGCGCACCAACGTGTGGATGAGCTTATTATTTTGATCGAAAACCTGAATAGTTACTTCCGCATCTTCGTTTAGCGTGTAGCTAAAGTTTGTGCTGTCTTGCGCCCGGTCGCCGTTGGGAGAAATAATGCTCGGCGAGGCCTCAGCCGCAATTTTAGGCGTGCGCAACCAATCGCCAATAAAAGTTACCCCCAAGAGCACAGCCACCGTGCCGATGGTTATGGCGGTAGCAATCGGCCCAAAGCTTAGCCCCTTGCTCGTCGCGCGACGACGAACTTTTTGCTTTGAGCCTTCCGTATGTCGATAGGATGTCGTCATAGTTCTAGCCTTTAATCAATCTCTAGCATAATCAACCCCGAGTCACTTTTAGGCGGTTCCCACTCCGGTAATTCGTCATGATGTGGCACACGAACAGGGCGGCGGCTGGTGGGAATGGACTCTGATACAGGTTCTGATGGCGTTTGTGATTGTGGTTCTTTGGACGAACGTTTGAAAAATTTAAAGGGTTGACTTAATCCAGGTTTTCCGGTTTGACGTCTCGCACCGAGCTTATGCTTCGGCGCAACTGGTAAATCAAGGGACTCACGTAAACTATAGACCGTTGTCCCGACAATAATGACGACCACTAATGAAAAGAGCGGCGCAATAGGGTCTTGTGAAGCCAAGGCCGATGACTCGGTCATGGCTTCCGTCAGCCAATAGGGCAAGCCGACGTGGGTAACCAACATAATCAATCCACCGGCCGCCGTAACGACCATAATCGACCAGGGAGCACTGTATTTAACCCAGCGTCGCCAGGCCAGTGAACCGACAAAACCTCCGGCTACGGCCCAGCCTACAACTTGCAGTAGGTTATACAGGATAATGGTCGAACTGCTGGCAAATGGCTCGATGATGAGCAGTAATGTGTTGAGCGAATTCGCGCCTTCAAAACGGGTGGCGATAGCCGCGAGATCGGGTACTCGCCCGGCTAAGACCAGCCAATCGGTTTCCATACCGGCCATGCCAGCAATAACTTTACCCCATAGTGCGGCCACGCCGCCGATCCAGGCTCCGGTTATACCTCCCCACCACAAGCCGCCCAGGATGGGGATTAACCAGTGCAAATGATACTGGGCCAAAAACGGGGTCGCCAAAACCAGGGTGGTGGCCCCTAAATAATGAACAAAAAGGCGGTGGCCCAGCGCACTTACGGCCAAAAACAGCACGGCCAGGTAAAAATTAATGGTAAAGATCGGGTATAGCATCGCTGTCACGGCGATAATGTAAGCCAGAATAGGCCAACGAATGCCTAAAATGGCCATTGCCACGCCGGTTACAATCACCCAGTTGTACGGAAATACATCCGCACTGTTCACGGCCAAAATGATGACCGTGGCAAAGGCTATTGATGTCAGTGCGCTTTCGAGTAAAGCTTGGTAACGGCGGTACAGGCTATGAGGTCCTCTAAATAGTTGCGCAGTCATCATAAGTTATTAGTAACTGGTAATTGGTAATTAGTAATTGGTAATTCGTTGGTTGGTTACGATTGACCAAATACCAATTGTCAACAATTAACAATTAATAATTAATTGTTAATTGTTAATTGTTAATCATCCCAATTCCATCTGCCGCAGTCCGTTTTGCGATGGTAAGAGCGGCTGCGGTTCGGGCGGCTCAGATGCGGGCCGAGCGTGCCTCCTGGCCCATTGGCGCAGCGCCGAAATTTTGGTCTCCATCGTTTGAGACAACGGGATGGTGTTTTCAATGTTAACAAACAGGTCTTCGCTGCTGAGTTCGCGGCCGTCTTCAAAGGCATCGTACAGTCCATCGATGATGACCTGCTCGATTTCCGCCCCGCTGAAGCCGTCGGTGGCCACGGCTAACCCGTTTAAATCATAGTTCAAGGCATCGCGACCGCGCCGGGCTAAATGGATAACAAAGATCTCACGGCGCTCCTGAAGTTGCGGCAAATCGACAAAAAATATCTCGTCGAAGCGCCCTTTCCGCAGCACTTCCGGCGGCAGTGCGGAAATATCGTTAGCCGTGCCGATAACAAAGACCGGCGACGTTTTCTCCTGCATCCATGTTAACAAACTGCCAAACACCCGCGCCGACGTTCCGGCGTCGGAGTTGCCCGATCCACTTGAGCCGGCCAATCCTTTTTCCATTTCATCGAGCCACATTACGCAGGGCGCAACATTTTCGGCCAATCGCAGCGCCTGACGGATATTCTGCTCAGACGAGCCGACCAACTCGCTAAAAACGCGGCCCAAATCGAGACGTAGCAACGGTAGCTGCCATTGGCTGGCGACGGCTTTGGCCAGCAAACTCTTCCCGGCTCCTTGCACACCCAACAACAGCAACCCCTTGGGTTCCGGGAGGCCAAAAATACGGGCTTTCTCGGTAAATGCTTTACCGCGCTTGCGCAGCCACTGCTTCACCAGGCCCAAACCGCCGACGTTCGAGAAGCCATCTACGGTTTCGTAATATTCCAACACCTGCGAGCGGCTGATCAATTGCTCTTTCTCAGCGATGATAACGCTCAGGTCAAGCTTGCGACCCATCACCAAACTTTTGGCGAAAACATTCTCCGCTTCCAGACAGGTCAGGCCGCGGGCGGCCTTGAGGACACGCTCGCGCTCTTCGCCGCGCATCTTCAACTGCACCCCGGCAATCTCGCGGGCCGAGCGCACGACCCTATCAAGCGAAACCTCCAACTCATCCAGCGTCGGCAGCGAGTAATCCAACACCGTGATATCCTTTTCCAAGTCCGGCGGAAAGCGTAAAATGGGTGACAGAATGACCAACGTTTTGCGGCTTTCTTTCAGGTCATTGGTGATATCACGCAGCCGGCGAACGATAATCGGATGGTCGTGACCGCCTCGATCTTTGTCTAAAAAGGGATGGAAATCTTTTAACACAAAGATGGCGGCTTCACGGGAGTTCGCCACAAAATCGAGCGCGTTGAGCGGATCGCGCGTGGCCGGATCAATGGGGTGCGACTGGACGACATCAAGCGGCATGATGCCATTAGTTAGCGTCCAACCATACAGCTTCTTGCGACGCTCAATAGCTACCTGCCGTAGAATATCTTCAACCCGCCGCTCTTCCCAGGAAACAATGTAAATAATAGGATATTTGGCTCGAGTTAGTGTATTTAGTTCATCGACACGTTGTAGCGTTGACATAGGGTTGTTAATGAAGCCACCGAATAGTATTCGTAACGTAAGCGTAGTCAATTAACATAATAACATTACATAACTACTTGACTATAACATAACTAGCCAGAGTTGTCAATGAGCGCGTGCAAAGTTAAGCGATGATTTGACTATGTGCTTTATAGCGCTTATCTTTACATTATGCGTTTGTAAAATTTATAGAGTTTTCTCTACAAACTCTACGAATTCGGTATAATAAGGAAGAACGTAATGGCAGTTAATCGATTCATCATCATTGTGCTCGATAGTGTAGGCATTGGCGAACTGCCCGATGCCGCTGAATTTGGCGATGTCGGCAGCCACACGCTGGGCAATATGGCTCGCGTTGTGGGTGGGTTGCAGGTGCCTTATTTGGAAGCGATGGGACTGGCCAACATCGCGATTTTGGAAGGCGTGGTTCCGCAAGTTGAGCCGATGGCCTCCTACGGCAAAATGGCCGAGGTATCGGCCGGCAAGGATACAACCACCGGTCACT
>JAGRBY010000609.1 GCA_020433835.1 Anaerolineae bacterium
GCTCCGGTTCTCCCCTCCTTTGGGGGGAGTTAGAGGGGGGCTAAACCGGTCAATTGCGTAACTCATACTGTGTAACATGTTGTTTCGGGGTTAGGATTATGTCATCGATATCAAAAACAGCGTTGACCCATCAAATCGCCAGCAATGGGTACGGAACGCCAAGCCGCTTAAGCCGCATCCCCGGTATGAGGAGTTTTAATAACCTCAATATTGGCATGCGCCTCAACATCGGCTTTGGCATTTTGGTTTTACTAACCTTGCTCGTTGTCGGCTTAATCTTTGTTGCCAGCCGCCAAGCCACGCAAAACATCAACTTAACCGAAGATGTGCACGTTCCGGCGGCGCTGGCCTCAACCCGGGCGCAATCGAGCCTGCTAAAGATGCAGGCCGCGGTGCGTGGTTATTTGGTATTGGGTGATCTTAAAAATATTGATGATTACAACAAAGCCAAAGCTGTCTTTAAAGCAAACCTGGCCCAATTGGAAACGCTCTCAGGCAACTGGCCCGATGCCCAAGATGTTCAGCGCCTTGATGAATTAAAATCGATGTTTGAAGCCTGGTCGCCTATCTCTGAAAGATTGTTTGAACTGCACGATAATACCAAAGAGAATCGACCGGCGCTTCGCCTTGAAAGTTCAGAGTTTCGGCCTCTCAATCAGACCATTCTGCAAAAGCTCGATCAGATGATTGACATACAAGAGCAGCGAGCCCCCTCTAATGAAAATCGAGAGCTGCTGGCTACGGTTGTCGATTTAAAGAACTCCTTTGAAGCGATGGCCACCAATCTGCACGCGTATGCCACCTCCGGCGATTTAACGTTTAAATACGGCTATGCCTCGAACTTAAACGCCAATCGCTTAGCCTGGGAAAACTTAGAAGATAATAAAGCGTCGTTGACGGCTGCTCAACTACAATTGTTTAACGATGTCACCCAAACCCGCCAAGATCTGCTGCTGATGCCGCTTGAGATTTTTGAAATTATCGAGAGCGAACGGGCCTACGAAGATTTGTATCTATCAAAAACCGAGGCCGAGCCACAAGCCGAGCAAATGCTGGCGCTGTTAGATGAAATGACCACCGGCCAGCAGGCGCTGCTGCGGGCCGACTTAAACAAAGGGCGACAAAGTTTAGCCAGCGTGCGAATGCAAACGATAGTCAGCGGTATTTTAGCCCTGGTTTTGGGTGTGGGCATGGCCCTTCTTTTTAAAGAGAATATTGCCGGCCCTGTGCGCCGTTTAATTACCACGGCGGAAGAAATTGCCGCCGGCGATTTTAGCTCTCAAGCCGATGTGGAATCGCGCGATGAAGTTGGTCGCCTGGCGACAACCATTAATATTATGACCGCCCGGCTGCGCAACACCATTGACAGCTTAGCCAAACAAACGCAGCAGCTTGAAACCATCGTTGAAATTAGCCAACGCTTAACCAGCAAATTGGATGTCAGCGAATTGGCCCGAGACGTGGTTATGCGCATAAAACAGGGCTTCGATTATAACCACACCGCTGTTTATTTGCTTGACCATTACCAAAAAGAACTCGTTGTGGCCCAAACATCTGAGCGCACGGGGCTGAAGGGCAAGATGCCGGCCAACCATATCGCTTTAGACGATGACGTTAGCCCGGTGGCCCAGGCGGCCCGCACCGGTGAAGTGGTTTTGGTTAAAAATGAAGAGGAAAATAAGGAACAGCCGCCGGCTTTTCTGCCGCCTTTTACACAGTCTGAAATGGTGGTGCCGATTATTGCCGAAGAGCGGGTAGTGGGTGTTTTGGATGTGCAGGATGATCACGTGGGCGGTTTGGATCGGGAAGATGCTAAACTGATGCGCACGCTGGCTAACCAGATTGCCATCGCCCTAACCAACGCCAATCTCTTTGAACAGACCCAAAAAGCTTTGGCCGAAACAGAAAAACTTTACGCCATCAGCCAGGGCATGATGTCGGCCAAAAATCTGTCGGAACTCATCGCCGCCGTTGTCGAAGGGGCCAATATTCCGGTCATTAATCGAGCCGTGCTGAATGTGTTTGATTACGATGAGGAGGGCCAAATTGATTCGATGGAGGTCATTGCCAATTGGTACAGCGGCCAGGGAACCACGCCCAGCCCCCCCGGAACGCGGTATACGCGGGCGGTCATCAGAACCATCGCCTTCTTTCTCTCGCGCGATCCCCTCTTTTTTAGCGATGTTCAACAAGACAATCGCACCGATGCCGCCACTATGGCGGTTGTTCGCCGTTTACATTTGCGGGCTATGGTTGTTTTGCCTTTATGGACTCAAGACCGGCAGATAGGGGTTTTGCTGCTGCAAGGCGACGTACCCTACAGCTTTAGGCCGCGAGAAATACGCGCTTATTTTTCGTTACTGGGGCAGTTGACTGTGGCCGTAGAAAACCAGCGTTTGCTTGAACAGGCGCAGCAGCGGGCCGTTGAATTAGCCAGGGCCAAAGAAGCGGCGGAGATTGCCAACCGGGCCAAGAGCGAATTTTTGGCCAGTATGAGCCACGAACTGCGCACCCCTTTAAACGGCATTTTAGGCTACTCTCAAATTCTTAATCGGGATGGCCGGTTGAATAAAAATCAAAAAAACGCCGTAAAAATTATTCAAGCCAGCGGCGATCATTTGCTGACGCTCATCAACGATGTCTTAGACCTGGCTAAGATAGAAGCCCGCAAATTAGAGTTATACCTGACCGATTTTCAACTTTCTCGCTTTCTGGAAGGCATTGTGGGCATGTTTTATTTACGCACCCAGCAAAAAGAAGGCGTAACGTTTATTTATGAAGAGTCGACGCCCTTACCCTTCATCGTCCACGCCGACGAAAAACGGCTGCGGCAAATTTTGATCAATCTTTTAAGCAACGCCATTAAATTCACCGATGTGGGCGAGGTCATTTTCCGAGTTGGAATTGTTGATGATCTGCCCGCGTCCACTGCCGAGGGTACCTGGGCCAATACGGCTTTTGTACGCAACGACAGGCAGTTGGAGAGCCACAAGATTCGTTTTGAAATCATCGACACCGGCATCGGCATGACTCCCGCACAACTGGAACGGGTATTTTTACCCTTTGAGCAGGTGGGCGATTCGCACCGCCGCGCCGAGGGAACCGGCCTGGGGCTGACCATTACCAAAGATTTGGTTGAAGCAATGCAGGGTAATTTGAAGATGGAAAGCGCGTTGAGCAAAGGCAGCAAGTTTTGCCTGGATTTGAATATGCCGATGGTCTGGTCAACCACCGCCAAGTATGCTGAGCCGCTTAAGCAACATATTGTTGGTTATTTAGGATCGCCGCGTAAAGTGCTGGTGATAGATGATGACGCTGCTAATCGCTCGGTTTTAATCAATCTCTTAAAGCCGTTAGGGTTTGTGCTTGTTGAGGCGGAAGATGGGCTGCAAGGTATCGATCAAGCCCGCGAAACGCAACCTGATGTTATTTTGGTCGATCTCTTAATGCCGGAGATGAGCGGCGTTGAGGTTATCGACATCTTGAGAAATATACCCACCCTCCAAAAATCAATTATCATTGTTTCATCGGCCAGCATGGTTGAAATCGACCGGCTGCAGCGTACGGAGGCGGGTTATGATGCCGTTTTGTACAAACCAATCGAGCATAGAAAACTGTTTGATTTATTGGCCGCCCACTTAGGTTTGGTGTGGATTTATGAAGATACGCTCAGCGGTAGTTATCGCCACGCATTGGACATTGAAGAGTCACTTATTCCTCCGCCTCAAGAGGAAATAGCCATCTTGTTTGATCTGGCCATGAAAGGCGAAATCCGGGGGTTGCAGCGGCGGGCCGAACATATTGAGCAGCTTGATGAACGGTATAAACCCTTTGCTCAAAAGCTGCGCCAATTTATTAATGCCTACGATGAGGATAAAATTTTGATGTTGATTAACTCCTTTCGGGGGTAGCTGGATATAGCAGAGCCATCTGCGGCCAAAAAATTTTAATGCTAAAGTTGTTACAAACGCCCAAGACAGCAACAGAAAAAGGATCACTATGTTTGCACTTTTTTAGAAACCAGGGTTTTGATCTCTAATTGACACCTTTTTGGGGCAAAAGGTGTTTCTTTTAACACTAAAAACCCTGGTTTCTTGTCATAATTCCAGATGCCCAAGACAGCAACAGAAAAAGGATAAAACGTTTGCATCTTGGGCGTCTATATATCCCTTACTTTCATTTTCCTCAGTGCTAAAAAAATCTCAGCGATGAGATACCCCTTTACGCTATTGACTTTCGGGCAACCAAAAAAGTACTTTCGGCCCATGATTTTCGGTACCTTTAGCTCTAGTTATTTCGATTGGTCCGTGATATCTTAGAGGTATGACCAAATAACGCGCTTGTTTGTAGATTTGTTCAGTTTTGCCGTTTGGTCGAGCTAGTTAAAGGGGTAAATAACTTTAATACCCTATTCTTGGGTAAAGAAACTGGACCAATCTTTGCCTCTACTTGCGAACAGTGGTTGCCGGAACAGACTGAAGCAACGCATTGTCGCGCCAAAAATCTTCTTTGG
>JAGRBY010000060.1 GCA_020433835.1 Anaerolineae bacterium
GGTTAGGGTTATGATACTTATGATTGTTTTCATATTACTATGCAAATAGAGATTGGAGACTAGAGACTGGAGACTACAGCATCGTCAGCTTTTAGTCTCTAATCTCCAGTCTCTGATCTCTAATCTCCAGTCAACATCCTCTCAATAAACCGCAGCGTTATCTCCGTGACGGTTTCGATCTCACAATCCAGAAGAACGACGTGGCTCGATTTTTCCATCCAGTGCAGTTCTTTATAGCCGGAGCCGACTCGTTGATGTAAGAGATCGGTGCCGCGTAGGTCTATCTGGTCGTCGTGCCGTCCTTGCACAATTAACAGTGGTTGGTGGATGGATGGCAGTTGGCGCGTCACGACCCGCTGTAATCGAACCAATTGGTTGAGCGCCGGAATCGGATTGACTTTGTATCCTTGCCATATTTCAGGAACGGCGGACAGTCGCTTCTTGACCTGCGGCAGAAAGGGCCACAGCAGGTAGGTGAGTACGGAGATGTAGGGTGCAAGGCGTAGAGCCGGTGAGTAGGTGAGCACGCCCAAAATATCGTCATGTTGGGCGGCGAGGTGCAGCGCCAGCAGCGCCCCCATCGACTCGCCCCCGACGAAGACCTGATCGCAGCGGTCGGTTAATGTCTGATACGCTTCCTCCATGGCCGCTGCCCAGTCGGGCCAGCGACAGCGATTCATCTCGCGGGGTGAACAGCCGTGTCCCGGCAGCAGTAAGCCGGAGACGGTGTACCCGTGCTTGTGAAGCGCTTTAGCCAACAGCCGAACTTCAGCCGGCGTGGCGGTGTAGCCGTGCGCCAACAAAATGCCGACCGAACCGCTCTCCCAAAAGAAGGGATCGCCTTCGATATGGGGATTGTGAAGTAGGGTTCGGTTGAGTGTTTGTGTGTGCATCACCGTAATAGAAATGCCATTCCGGTTATTATTGCTCCCAATATAAATATTTGCAGGCTTAGCGATTTGCTGACCATAAAACCGGGCTGCTGCCGCTCGTGCGAGGCGACGGCCAGGCTAACGAACAAAATCGCCCAGCCCATGAGCAAGCTGACGGTTACAAAGGCCGTATCGAGTGGGTTAACCAACCCCAATACCTGCCCCGATAGGATAGCAAACGCACCCGCCCGAAAAAGCCAGGCCATCGTCGATTGGGGATCGATTTGGTGAACCCGCACCTGAGGGGCCAACCCGACCAAACCGGCTAAGGCAAATAATGATCCAAGAAGAATAAAAATAATAGCGCCCACAAGTCATAGTATGGCTGACAAATTTAGTTTGTCAAACAGGCGAGTGATTTTGTTTGCGCGGCCAGGTTTGCCATCGTGCGTTGGTTTTTGTCAGCCGTCTGCTGGGCGGCTGCCATGTTTGCGTGTTGAAAATGCGCTATTCTATGGGTGTGAGAAAAGAAGTGGTTAGTTGGTTGGTTTAATTACGAGGAGGCTAAAATGATCTCAGCAGGGTTTATTATTTTATTCATCATCTTTATTATTCTGATGATGCTGGTAGGAATTATAAGTATTGTTGCTCGATTGATTTAATAAAATAGGTTGTACGTTCCCAGAAACGTTCTCCACGAGAGAGAACGTTTCTGGGAACATCGGAGGCTTTGTTATTAGGCTTCGGCTTTGTCATCCAAACGAAAGCCGTGGCCTCGCTCGGTGAGGACGTAACGGGGATTTTTGGGGTCGGGTTCGATGCGTTTGCGCAGCCGCTTCACGACCGAGTCAAGCCGATTATCAGCCACGCCTTTGCCATCAAAATTCATATCATCCGGGTAAAGATGATTGGCCAGATCATCTCGGCTGCAGATTTGGCCTCGTCTTTGATCAAGATAGTTGATAAGTTTGTATTCCAGCGGTGTAAGCGATGATACTTTACGGCCATCAACCCAAATGGTGTGTCGATTATAATCGATTACAATGTGGGTTTTGACAGTACCTTGCTGCTGTCTGATATAGTTGGCAAAGAGAGAAGAAAAAATGGCCTTCGGTTCAGACCAAGGGCCACCTACCAGACCTTTACGCTGAAGGTGTTTTAAGGTTGACTCCTGATCAGCCGGAACCGTGTGATGATTAGCCAAATTGATCATCACCTTTTGTTCATCGGTCGGTAGGCTAAACCACAGACGCTGGCATTCATCCTGTACGCGCGGACTGTTTTTCAAGATATCAAAAAAGCCGGAGTCGTTTTCACGAGCAACGGTATAGCCATCGCGCATTAAACCCGGATGGCCGCCGGTGGCTTTGAGAACCTCGGTTTTCATGGTGTTGTTCAGGGGTTGATCATAGCGGCTGCCGAGGCGATCGACCATAAATTCGGCATCCTCTTCGGCATAGGGGCCAAGCCAGGTTGTGTGGGGCACAACCAACTCTTCAAAGGCCTCGATTTCTGAGACATCATCGCGCAAGCGCTTTAATTCCAGCCGGGTAGCCACGATGTACATGAGACGATATTTGTACTCATCACGCAGTGCGCGCAGCGCTGAAAAACCTCGCGCCGACATCGTCCGGCACAACTCGTCAAATTCATCAACTAAAAAGACCAGCTTAAGCTTAAGCTGGTTACAGACAATACCGATAGCGCGATCTAAATAGCGCAAGGCCAGAAAGCGGCTTTCAGCTTGGGTAGCGCGTTGGTGCAAATCGTCGATGGCCTTAAGCACGACCTCTTCCGTGCCGCGATTGGTTAGCTCGGTGAGCAGTTGGTGCAGCATCAACTCCAGCAATCCCCAACGCGACTGTTTGAGAATTTTGTTGATGTCCACATAAACAAAAAGATAGTTGGTCCAGGCCTCACCTAAATGCTCACGCCGAACGTCTTGGCGCTGCAAAAAGCGCAGCAGGTTCGACTTCCCAACACTGCCGATGCCGACAATCGCGCCGGAGTCGCCGGCGGCAATATGATGCATAATCGGCCCCACCGTTTTGGCTCGGAAAGTTGGGGGCAGGTCTTGATGTAATCGACTCATGTTTGTTTCTCCCGCACTGATTTAATATGCTCTATTGTAAGGCAGAATAAGCGTGCCAAGCCAGGCAAACATCTGGCATTTAGGTGGCAAAAAGAGGTGTTAACGAGCAGTCAGTTCAGGCAGGATCGCTTCAAAAGCCTTCTATCGTACCGAGTCATCAGGCAGCAAAACCCTCGGCGGGGTTGTATAGCCTCGCAATTTTTAGGAGATGATTTGGTTTGAGCATGATAGACGCTACACAATACGCACGACGAAAATTAACGTGCTTTAATCCAAATGCTTATCAAGTATCTCGTCGTGGTCGAGGTTACCTTCTTCTATATGGCCGGTGGCAATATAGATAACCCGTTCGGCGATGTTGGTAGCCAGGTCGGCAAAGCGCTCAAGCTCGCGTCCGGCACGCAGTAGTTGATAGCTTTTTTCGGTTTTAGCGGGGTGATCGGCACCCACCAAATCAAACATGGTCTGGGTGTAAAGATTGGCGTAGAGTCTATCTACGGCTTCATCACGGTAGATGATGAGCTTCGCTAACTCAATATCAAGCTGGCTGTAGGCTTGCATGCAGTCTCTAAGCATCGCTTTGGCTAACTCCCCCATCATTCGCAGTTCATTGGGTTGGGGGCGTTGGGGTTTGCCGTCTAGCCGGTCAACGATCTTAGCGATACCTTTGGCCTGGTCGCCCATGCGTTCCAGATCGACAAAAATATGCATGGCAGCCACAATACGGCGCAGATCTCCGGCAAAAGGCTGCTGTGTGGCAAGTAAAATGGTGCACTTTTCCTCAAGAGTAAAGCGTGCTTCGTTGACCTGTTGATCCAATTCACGCACTTCTTGAGCTAAATTAACATCAACGTTGACTAAAGCCTCAAGGGCTAAATCCAACTCTTTGTCAACGAGTTCACCCATTTCAAGGGTTTTTTCCCGCAGCAATCTAAGATCGTGGCTAAAGTGTTCGCGACTGGTCATTGTCCCGCTCTCCTTATGGCTTTCAAGCCGATATGATGTTTTCGTCCCGCCCATTGTAATGGTCGAGAATTATAGAGTCAAAAGATGTTATGCGTTTCGAATTTAAGGCGTGGTGGTTTGTTGTACCAGCCGCCGTACGCGTTTGGCCCAGGCCTGCAATCCGCGTCGAGGGCTGCTGGTGAGATGTTCCTCAGCCCTGGTTAGTGCTTGAACGGCGGCGTCGGGTTCGCCGCGCTGGGCGTAGAGTTCGGCCAGCCACAAATCGACCTGAGTTTGCAGATGAGGGTTGGTGACGCCGGCTACTACATGATGAACGTCATCGAGCAGCGTTAAGGCTTCGTCCAATTCGCCTCTGGCACGGGCTACCAGGGCTAAATTGGCGCGTACATTGGCGGCGTGAACCATGTTGTCAAACTTCTCCGCTTCTGTAATGGCTTGTAGAAACCACTGCTCGGCTTCATCGAGCTTTTCCTCGGCCAGGGCGATTTCGCCCCGCGTGCTGTAGAGGTACTGGCGCGGCAGCATCAGCGAGTGGGTTTCGGCAAAGTCGAGACCTTTTTCGATGTGCGCTCGGGCCTGCTCGATGTCACCGGCCAGAAGGGTGGCGTAGGCGAGATTGTTGTGACAGATGGCTTCCTGGTAGATGTTCTGCTTGGTTTGGGCCAGCACCAGCGATTGCTGAAAAGCTTCGCGGGCCTTGGCGAAATCGCCGCGCTGCAAATTGAGATTGCCCAACTCGAACCAACTGTTCATCGCCGTTTCCGACAAATCATGCTCCACCGCCAGGCGCAGGGCTTCGGCAAATTGGGCCTCGGCCTCGCTCATCGAGCGCCCGATTCTGAAACCACCGGCCCCCAGGAAGAAATGGGCGCGCGCTTCGGCGGCCGGGTCGGCGATACTTTCCAGGTGGGGTAAGGCTCGCTCAACCCAGGCAATAATTTTATCGCCCTCGCCGGAGGGGAGGTAAGAGAAGGCTTGCATCAGACAGGCTTTGACGATATTGGGCTTGTCATTTTCGGCCTCAAACACGTTAAGGGCTTGCTGCAGCGTGTCGCGGGCTTCATCCAGAGCGCCCGGCGTCAAAGATAAGGCCTCGGCCAAATCCATCTGGCGCGTTGGGGCCGGGTCTAAGCTGTAGGCTTGTCGATAGAACATCGCGGCCTCGGTGAAAGCGACCAGACTCATAGCGTGATCGCCGGCCATTTTGGCATACCTGGCCGCCGGGGCAGGCATGTTTGCCGCGGCATAGTGAGCCGCAATTTGACCGGCCACCGCCGGCACGTTGGTGCTGTGGGCGGCTTCCAGCGCCTCACCGGCCCGGCGATGGAGAAACTGGCGGCGGGCCGCGCTCAAACCCTCGCGCATAACAACCGCCACCAGGGGATGGCTAAATTCATAAACGCCTCGAACTTCGGTGAGTACGATCGCTTCTAATAGATCATCGAGGGCGTTGAGCGTTTCTTCCTCGCCGCGGCCGCTGGTGCGCCGCAGAGTCTCAAAATCGAACTCGGCTTCCAGAATGGCTGCGGCTTGCAGCACTTGCTGGGTGGCCCCGGATAAACGGTCGAAGCGGGCGCGAATCAAATCGGCCAGCGCCGAAGGGGTATCTTCCGGCCCGGCCCGGTTTAGCTCGATCAGGAAATAGGGGTTGCCGGCGCTCTTGGTATAGAGCTGTTCGACCAAAGCCGGGTTGCCGCCCAGCGCATTGATGAGTTGGGTGGCCTCGGTCAGGGTCAGGCGTTCCAGGGGAAGGTGATGCACCTGGCCTTCGCGCTTCCAGTTGGCGACGGTATGCACAAGCTGGGCCGGGGCATCGGCGACGCGGTAGGTAGCGACAACCAGCAGCGACTCGTTGCGCAGCCGGTCGAGCAAGTAGACCAGCCAATCCAGGGTGGCCTGGTCGGCCCAGTGGAGATCATCAATAAAAAGTATTGTGGTTTGGCCGTTGAGCGACCGTAAAATCTGGATGAAGGCTTCCAGCAGCCGGCCTCGCTCTTCGGTGGGCGGCAGATCAGAGGGTTCGGGCAGATCGGGCCGCAGCTCTTTTATCTCCGGCAGTAGGCGCGTTAACTCTGCCAGCCAAATCGGCGAAATGGGAGCATTGGGTTGCGAGAAATGTTGGATGCAGACTGAGTGGCTAAACAGCCGGGTTAAGGGAGCAAAGGGCAGCGATTGGGTGTTGTCCAGGCAGCGCGTTTCCAGCGTGGTCAAGCTATCGGGCAGCGTGGCCGACCACTGCTGCCATAAGCGCGATTTGCCGATGCCCAATTCGCCGGTGAGCAGCACGATGCGAGCCTGTCCGGCGGTAGCCATCTGCAAAGCCTCATCTAAAGCGGCCTGCTCGGCTTCCCGACCGACAAAGGGTGAGCCTGTGGGCGCAACTTTTCTGGTTGGCCGCTGGCTGTTGGTGGCTATCGATTGCGGATTGGCCTGAATATGACCGTTGAGGATGGCGCTGCGCAGCGACTCGGTTTCGGGCAGGGGCGGAACCCCCAGCTCTTGCTCCAGGATCGCCCGCAGCATATCGTACTGGCGCACGGCTTTGGCCCGTTCGCCCAGATGGGCCTGGGCTTCCATAAGCGCCTGGTGCATCGGCTCCTGAAGGTTATCGTAGGCCAGGGCCTGTTCGGCAAAGGTGATGACGCCCTGCCAGTTGGCCGTTTTGCGATGGGCGGCAATAAGAATATCGAGCAAGCGCAGGTAGTGACGGCCCACGCGCTGCTGCTGCGTGGTTAACCACAACTCAAAGTCGGGTGCATCGAGCACGCTCAGGCCATCGGCTAGCGGGGCGCGATAGAGGGCCACGGCCTCTTCCAACCGCTCGATATTGGCGCTGTCGGCGGTGAGCGGCGTATCTTCAAACGGACGAAGATCAACCCAAACCGATTCGGCCAGGCGTAACGTGTCGCCGTCAACCTCAACAACTTCTTCGTCAAAGGTTTTGCCGATATCCCATAAGGTATTGCGCAGATTTTTGCGGGCAGCCTGGGGCAGGCTGTCGGGCCACAGCAAGGTCATAACCTGCTCTCGCGTTTGGGTGGTTCGCTCCACCGCCAGATAGACCAGCAGGGCAATGCCTTTGGTTTTGGTCAATTTAAGAGGTTGATCGTCTTTTGTAAACTGGGAAGTTCCCAGAAAATAGCAGTGAATAGTTGGCATAGATAATCCGGTGTTTACTTAAAAGCAAGACATCTGGTTGTTATTATAACCAATTTAATGGATAAGTCAGATAAACAGCGTACAGCGTACAATGAAAGGCATTACGTCATGCCCGAATGTCTTTATCGGGCATCCAGCAAGCTCTTTAGACGTAGACTCCCACTAGAAACATGGATCTGGATTGCACGTCTTTTATCCGTTTTGTCTATAAGGACACAATCATAAAAGTAAGGACGGTCAAAGGGACGCAAGCAGGGTCAACACGTAGGACACCGGGTTGTTATAATGAGGCCATAAGTTAAAAATTAATTGTGAAGACATAATACACATACAGCTAAGGAGAATTAAAAATGAGTTGGCAATTAGATAAAGCCCATTCCAGTGTTGAATTTTCAGTACGTCATATGATGATCAGTAAAGTACGCGGTCGCTTTGAAGATTTTGAAGTTACCGTTAACTTTGACGAAAGCAACCCGACCAATACCAGCGTTGATGCAACGGTTGATATTGCTAGCATCAACACCCGCGAACCGCAGCGTGACGGTCACTTAAAATCGCCCGACTTCTTTAACGCCGATGCTTACCCGACGATGACTTTCAAGAGCACCAAAGTTGAAAAAGTAGACAACAGCCACGCTAAATTAATCGGTGATTTAACCATTCAAAACGTAACCAAGCCGGTCACCCTGGATGTGGAGTATGCGGGTAAAGCTGTAAACCCCTTTACCGGCAGTGAAACCGTTGGTTTTACCGCTAACGGCAAAATCAGCCGTAAAGAATGGGGTATGACCTGGAACCAGGCCCTGGAAACCGGTGGCATTATGGTTGGTGATGAAGTAACCATTCATCTTGAAGTTGAATTGGTTAAAGAGAGTGAGCAAGTTGCTGAACAAGCAACCGCCTAAACAATTGCTACAATAAGAACTTCATAATTAGAATACTTCATTAACTCCCCTGTACAGCTCCCACACAATTTGTGCTTCGTGTGGGAGCTGTTTGTTTTCCTCTCGCTATCTGCCCATGTTACGCTTATGAACTTGCTATTTTTGGCTTGATCATTTATCAATAAAATACCGGCATACCTTTCAACCGAGTATCCCAAAAAATGGAGAGTGACCGTGAATTACCATCAGCAATTGGTAAATGGTCATACCGTTCACTACTATCAGCACGGTCAGGGCCAGGAAAATGTGGTGCTGATTCACGGTTGGTTGAACTATAACGGCCTTTGGCACCAAACAATGGAGGAACTTTCTTCTGTTGGTCGGTGCTATGCGCTTGACTTGCCCGGTTTTGGCGATTCTGGTGAGCCTCAGGCTGCAGAAGATTATTCGATGCCTGGTTATGCCCGGCTGGTTGAGGCGTTTTGTCGGCAGCTTGAGCTTCAGCCGGTCACCCTTATCGGGCATTCGATGGGCGGGATGATCAGTTTGCTGGTCGCACTCAAGGCTCCAGATTTGGTGAAACGGCTCATCTTAGCCGATGCCGTTGTTACCGGCCACTTAGGGCCGCCGCTGAATCTACTCGATATGTTCGGCAAAACCCTCTACAGTTGGGGGTTTGGTATGACAAAGCAGGTCGCCCCAATATTTAAAGCGTCAGTTGGTGTTTTTTACTATAGCGATCATAATTATGAGTGGGAAACCGTGCGGCACAAGGCCTTACAGCATGCCACAACCTATCAAGTGGGCAGTTTGGCAGCGATAACCCAACTCGATCTAACGCCGCAACTGGAGCAAATCGAGATACCTACCCTGGTTATTTCCGGCGAACACGACCGAACTGTACCGGTTGAGCAAGCGGAGCTTTTAAGCCGTCAGTTGCCTCAGGCCCAGTTGGCGCTTATTCCTGAAGCCGCGCACGTACCTATGGAAGAACAACCCGAGTTGTTCAATCGGCTTGTTTTGAGCTTTATAAAACAAACGGATTAAGTTTACACCCGACCCCCACTTTTCCATCCTGATCATAAAGTACCTCAACCCACAACATCCTTGTAAACTTGTGTGTCAACGCTAAGGACAATAGTAACGATGTTGCAGGGACCTCTCGGCGAAATTTTGACCTTTGTCAGTTCGAACCGAATAGAGATACAGTTCCCGCCCGACCAATACCCGGCCAAGTATCATCGCCTTGAAATACGAGACGCGCATGATAATGTTTTTGGCAAGGTTACAGTTTGGAAAAACTGGGATAGTGGTACTGTCTGGCAAAGTTATCCCCAGGGCTGGGTGCGCTGTTGGGGTCGGGTCGCCGCGCTGCAAGCAAAATTAAAAGAGGCTCAGGTTGATACCGTTAAAGTGATCGATACCGGCGAAATCAGTTGGAAAGCCCGTTCTTTCGATCAAGCCCTTGCTTTTCAAACGCGTTTGCTGCAAGCTTGGGGTATTCCCCGCTCTGATGTGTCAACCCGCAAAGTCTTTCCGCCGCTCGAAGATCCGCGCTTGATGAAACTTTTAGACGGGATTATGGACAGCGTTGTCAACCGGCTGGGCTATCGCGGCGCGATGTTGGCTACCTATGAAATCGATAAAGACGGCAGCGGTGAACTCCCGTTGCGCATATTTAAGGTTCAGGACGGCATCGAATGGATGATGGAGTGGGGCCAGGAAATTATGGGAACCAGTGTGTTAGGCTACACGCTCTCCCTCAATGACGAACCCGATCATATCGGCGTTAAGGCCATTCGCAAAGCGTTACAGGGTGAAGCGAAAGCCTACGCCATTACCCGCAGTTTGTTTGATTTGTGGGGCTATTTTTTACCCAAAGATAGATTTTTTGTCTCGCTGATGCAGCCGATGTTGGGTATGGTGACGATGATTAACATTCCGCTGATTGCCATCGATGAGTACGGCAAGCCGGAATTGATCGGTAATATGTATGCCGGCCATGGCAAATTACGTTTTTCAGAGCAAGACATTGCCACCTTTGAAGCCTTTGTGGCGCAAGCTTCGTTATCGATCCAAAACGCTCGACTCCACCGCATCGCTGAAGCGCGGGCCGAGGAGATTGAGCGGCTGCTGCACATTACGGAAACCAGTCTGGCCGAAACCAAACAGTTGGCCGAAGAAAACGCGCGTCTGGCCGATGCGGCAGAGAAGCGAGCCATCGAAGCCGAAACCGTGGCCCAACTGGCCGATTTCGGATCAAAGATGACGCACCGCATGGTCAACGAGATTGGTTTGGTGCGGCTTAGAATGCAGCGGCTTATCAGTCGAGCCAAAAAAGAGAAGCAAAGCAATCTGGCCGATCTGGAAAAAACGTACGCCAATATTGAAACAGCACTGGGCCTGATCGAAGAAATGAAGCGCCCGTTTCGAATAGTGGAGATAATACCCACCGAAATCAACGAGGCCATTGGCGAAGCGCTGAGCGAGTTGCGCATACCCAAGCATATCACCTTTACGCTGGAACCGGAACTGCAAACCCTGCCCAAAGTGCAAGCCGATCAAAACCTGTCGGAAGTCTTTCGGGTGCTCATCAAAAACGCCTACGAAGCCATGGGCAGCGAAAAAGGCCAAATTACCGTCACCGGGCGGCAGGTTAGCCCTGCTTGTATCGAACTGTGGGTTATCGATACCGGCCCCGGCATCCCTCCCGAAGTGCAAAACCGCCTGTTTAAGCTCTTTTACACCACCAAAGAGGCCAAAGGCGGCGAGGGTACCGGCCTGGGGCTGTGGTGGGTGCGCACTTATTTGCATCGTTTGGGCGGCAAGATAGAGGTTGATAGCGCGAACGGTCGAGGAGCGACGTTTAAAGTAACCCTGCCTGTAGGCACGGATTAAGGAGGTGCAAACCTTGGAACGCAGAATATTGATTGTAGAAGATAACACCGGCTGGCAAGAGGAACTGAAGTATCTGTGTGGCAATGTGCTGGATGCAATTCATGCCGATGAGACGTTAAAAGATCTCTATCTCGATGCCCTGATGGCCTACAACAAAGAAACCGCCATCCATGTTGTGGGCGATCTCGAATCGGCCAAGGCCTATATCGAGCAGGAAGCCAAGACTCGCCCAAGTAGTGCAGCGCCCCCGGCCCATAGCTATTTTGATCTGGTGACGGTCGATATCAACCTCACCGACGACACGCTGGACAGCAGCACCGAAGGCTGGGATTTTTTGACCTTTCTCAAAGAGAAATTAGGCGAGGCCAACGTGGTTGTTGTTAGCGGCGAAAAGTCGCCGGGGTTGGTCATTGAAGGTTTGCAAAAGTATGGCGCGATGAGTTACGTCTGGAAAAGCCAATTTGAAGACAGTGCCTTTGAGCGCGAGGTCAAGGCCATTGTTCTTTACAACGATGCCATCAAACTGCTCGATACCTGGCAATGGCACAATGCCAAACGGGCGTTGACCCTGTGGAAAATGCTGCGCCAAATTGAGTTCGATAACCCGCCGGTCTACCGGCTTAACGCGGACGATATCTTTGCCAAGCGGGTTGATAGCGTAACCCACATCCCCAACGCCAACTGGTCTCATAAAATGCTGGGGCTGCTGCTCGATCAATCGAATTGGGCCTTGATGAGCCTGACCATCAAAGGGCTGGAGGATTTCTCATCGGTGCTGCGCGGCAGCCAGCACGCCGACCAGGTTCGGCGCTTTATGGCCCAAATTTTAGAAAGCACGCTGCTGGAGTTGGGCAACGAGACCGACTTTGCCGGTCATGTCGACGGCCAATTTATTGTCATTTCCACGCCGGATCGCATCGAGACGCTGTGGCAGAATATCGAAGAGAAATTTACCCGGCAAATCGGCATATTTTACGATCTGCAAGACAACGAGCGGGGCTATGCCGTGCTGAACGTTGAGGGCCGCGAGCAAAAAATCCCCTTGATGCGCGTTGTGCGCAGCCAGGTCACAGCTGCCGACGGCCCGTTTTTCAGCATCGAAACCATTACCGAACTGGCCGCCGAACGTAAACAAAACAGCAACAATAAATCACATATCTAGGAAGCGCGGTTGAACGTCGTTTCCGGGTTTGTAGCAAGGCTTTACGTTTCTTTGGCCCGTGTGGCCAAGTATGAATGAACTACGAAGGACAAACCGTTATGTCTCAACCCATCATCTTCATCTCCTACAGCCGCGAAGATGAAGCCGAAAAGGAGCGGCTGTTGACCCACCTGGGCGGCTTACAGCGCCAGGGACTTATCAAAGCCTGGAGCGATGATAACATTCTGGCCGGCGCTGACTGGCAGTCGACCATCAACCAGACTATTTACCAGGCCAAAATTGCTCTGCTGCTGATTTCCGCCAACTTTCTCGATTCGACCACAATTATCGAACAAGAGCTGCCCCTGCTGTTGGAACGCCACAAAAACCAAGAGTTAATTATCTACCCCATTATCATTCGGGCTTGTGCCTGGGAAGCCATCCCCTGGCTGGCGGCTTTAAGTGTTCGACCCCGCACCCACCGCCCGGTTTGGGGTGACGGGGGCGTTCATGTCGATGAAGATTTGGCCGCTATCGCCCAGGAAGTGGCGGCTATTGTCCAGCATCTCACACTTCCAACTTGGCCGCAGCCGGCCCCGTATCCGCCTGTGCCTATCCCGCCAACGCCCGTTGTGCCGGAACCACTGCCCCTGATGACCGGCAAAATTTTGGTGGTTGAAGATAAAAAAGATTGGCGCGACATTCTTGAAGAGTGTTTGGTGGAGGAAGGGTTTGAGGTTGATACCGTCAGCAGCAGTCAGGAGGCTAAAGCGAAGCTGAAAACAGGCGGCTATCTTGTAGCCACCATCGACATGAACCTCAACGAGGCCGACTCGGTGCGCGAGGGACAATCTTTACTGCGTCATATTCAGCGCAACTACCACAACATTCAGTGCATTGTTGTTAGCGGCGAGCAACTGACCAACAAAGAAATTCGCAATCTTTTTCGTGAGTATCAGGTCTACGACTTTATGGGCAAAGGCACCGATTTTGACTATGTGGAGTTTGTCGAGATGGTCGCCCAGGCCCTTGAAGAAGCGAGAAAGTTGTAAGAAGTAGGCCGAAAACTCTATGCGTATTCCGGGAAGCCTGCTCACAACGCTAATAACCCAATCGTCCGGTCGGCAGCACACCCAGCCGGTGGCCGGACTGCGATTTAATCTTCTCGCGGCGGCCATTTCTGTGTGGGCGGTGTTTGGTGTCTACCTGGATGGCTGGGCGCATTATCATATCCCCGACCTGGATAGTTTCTATACCTGGTGGCACGCCGTGCTCTATTCCGGTGTTTCTATTGGCGGTATTATTCTGACCATCATTGGCCTTAGAAATTATGGACGCGGCCTGCCTCTGGCCCAAACGCTGCCTCGGGGTTACGGGCTTACGTATGTGGGTATTGGGCTGTTTGCCTGTGGCGGTGTGGGTGATATGCTATGGCACACGCTCTTTGGTATTGAGATTGGCATCGAGGCGCTGCTTAGCCCGACCCATTTAATGTTAGCGGTTGGCGGGGTGCTGGCCGTCAGCGGCCCACTGCAAGCGGCCAAAAAGAGCCGGCTCGATGCCCTGCCGACGTTGGCTCAGATACCCATTGTGATTTCTGTAAGCTGCACGCTGTCGATTGTGTCCTACATTACCGCCTTTGCCCATCCCCTGGTTTACCCCTGGGCCGGTCTCGATCACCGCCCCGACGCCATCTGGTTTGGTCAGGCGTTGGGCATCGCCGCTATTGTGCTGCAATCGGCGATATTAATGACCATTCTGCTGCCGGTGGTAGCCCGCTGGCGGCTGATGCCGGGCAGCTTCACCATGATTTTAACGCTCAATGCCATAGCGCTTAGCGTTATTCAGTACACCTTTGCGCTGATCAGCGTGGCCGTGCTGGCCGGGTTGTTGTGCGATCTGCTGTATGGGCAGCTTAAACCGTTCACCGGCGAGGCTGTCGCTTTTCAGATATTTGCCTTCGCTGTCCCGACATTATTTTATAGTGTTTACTTTTTGGTTTTGCTTCTAACCGAGGGCCTGTGGTGGTCGCCCCATCTGTTTTGTGGGGCCAGCTTCATGGCCGGTCTCGTCGGCTGGCTCATCAGCCGTTTGATGATTGCGCCCCTCACGGTTCACCATCGTGGGTCGTAACCGTTCCATTTCGATTAACGAAACCGGAGTCGTCTCTAAAGAATCCGGCTTCGGCTGTAACGAAACCAGAGTCGTCCGCAAAGAATCTGGCTCTGGCTGTAACGAAACCCAAGTCGTCAAAAAAGAATCCGGCTTTGGCTATAACAAAAACAGGGTTACCTCTTAGGAATCCGACTTTGGCTATAACAAAAACCGAGTCGTCAAAAAAGAATCCGGCTTTGGCTATAACAAAAACAGGGTTGCCTCTCAGGAATCCGGCTTTGGCTATAACAAAAACCGAGTCATCAAAAAAGAATCCGGCTTTGGCTATAACAAAAGCGGAGAAAAAGAATCGCGACTCCACTTTTGTTATAGCTTCATTGGAGAGTATTTGAAAAAATCACCAAACGTTATAACTTTCGTTGGAAAAATGGGATTGCATGGCGTTTGGCTATAACAAAAGCGGGGAAGGAGAATCGTGACTCCCCTTTGGCTATAGCCAAAGGGGGAAAAAAGAATCGCGACTCTACTTTTGTTATAGCTAAAGGGGGAAAAAAGAATCGTGACTCCACTTTTGTTATAGCTTCGTTGGGAACTGTTTGAAAAAATCAGCGAATGGTAAAGCTTTCATTGGAAAATTTGGCAGCATGGCCGTTTTGGCGGCTTTAGAAACCTTTAGGGTTCACCGATAACCACAGATGGTCACAGAAACTATCAAGGCTGGTTGCTGTAGGACAAACTTAAGTTTGTCCTACGGTAATTTTTATTGTCGGTGTCGTCTCAACTAAGACTGTCAGACCCCTCATATGACTTACGCAGTTGGGCGAACGAACAAGGTGACAGCCACTTTTTGATTGACGCTGCCAAGTGACTGTCACCTTTTGAACTGCGTAACTCATATCCTCATTTATCTAAAAATAACCGGCAGGTAAACCCCTTGGTCCTCAGCCAGAGGCGGGACCAGAAGCCCAACATTGTCAATCCAGGCCGTCGAACCGTCCCAGAGATCTACGGGGGTCGAAAATTTAAAGGTTAGCGTGGTCACTTTGCCCAAAAGCGACTCCGGTAGCGGAATTTCTTGCGCGATGAAGTCGCTGTCCTCGTCGCTTTCAGCCAGGGTATAGGTAGCCATCGTTTGATCGCCTAACTGCACAACCAATGTATCAGGTGTGCCGGACGGACCATCCTGGCGGCGCAGCGCAAACACAAGCGCCGTGGCATTGGCCGGGATGTAAAAGCGATTATGGGTATGAAAGGTATTGCTCCAATCAAGAATCATGTAAGCGCTGCTGTTGGGTTGGTCAAAATGGCCTTCTCCGCCGCCGCCGTGATAAGACCAGCCGGGTTGGGGGCAGACATTTTCGATGGTGTTGCAAATTAAGGGAATGGGATCGTAGCGCAGCGTGTTGTAATGTTCAAAATCCCCATTGGCAACCTCCGCAGTCAGCCAATCTGGGGACCAGCGGCCCTGGATAATTTGCTGGTCGGTTAAGACTAATTCTTCCAGCCCCAGCGCGTTTGGCAGCCCCGTGATAACATCGACAATTTGGGGGCTGCTAAAGGTGTGGATCTGTGCGGTGTAAAAGTTGGGATCCAAACGCGGCGCTGCTTGCTCGATACGGCTGAAGGCGTAACCGGTTTGAGCAAAATCGGGCGGTGCAATCGGAGGGAGACAGTCGGTCGGGTTACTGCCGCTAATTGTAGCCCGGTAGAAGCAGACCCAAACGTAACTGTGATCGCCTACCACATCGTCAAATGGGTAGTCGTCGGCGTTGGGTAGTTCGTCGAGTAAGGGGTAGTTGTATGCGCCGGGAATAGGCCGGCCGCTCGGTACCACTTCAATCCAGCCGGCTTTGCCTCGCGTCTGGTAATAGGCATCGGCAAAGGCAACATTATTCCAAACCGCAGCCCCGTAGGCGGCAGGTTGCCCCAAATCGAACAGATGCTGTGCGCCGTCAAAGGTCAATCCTTCATCAAAATCATGCGGATCGAGGTAGGTAACGTGATCGACCGGGATGTTGAAGCGGGCCAGCCGCTCGACAACTTCGCTGGTAACGGCGGTGCCGAAGCTGTGGGCAATAAAATGTAGCGGCGGATTGTCTGTGGCCGTCGGGTCGATGAGGTTGATGTCGATTAACAGGCTAAACAAGGCATCCCCGGCAGCTTCGCCCCAGCCGGTTGAAGCCTCGTTCGACTCGGCGGCCCAGTCGAACAGCAAGACGACTTCGTTCAACCCTTTTTGGCCGGCGGCCGCCGCGTTGCAATCGTTGGTACAGGAATCAAAGAAATCATTGCCGTTGCCGTCGACATCGTAATCGATCAGCCAGCCGCCGGCCTTGTTGTGAATATCGGCGGCCAACGGTTGGAGGCTATCCCCGTCGCTGTCGCTTAACTGCCGGCCATGGGTAACCACCGTGATGCCGCTGATGGACTTATTCGCCAGTTTATCGCCGATGTCGTCGACGGCAAACGCGCCAATTGATGTCAACGCAAACTCCCAAACCCGAACCTGGCCGGTAGCCGGTTCCCAATCCAAAAGGTGGTTGCTGCCCAGGCTCAGCAGTTGGTGCCCCGGATCAATCGCGTCCCACGTGCCCTCGATTACGGGCCTGCCAACCAGTGGATTATCGCTGCCGGTTATCATCGGATCATAGCGCCAGATGCGATAATCGCCGGTGGCCGGTTCCCAATCCAAGATGCGGCGGTAGCCGAGATAGACCAGTTCGTGATCGGCGGGAATATCGGGCCAACGACCTTCAGCTATGAGCGTACCGGGGAAGGGCGCGTTCGGTTCGGCATTGGTTGGATCGTACTGCCACAGTTGGTAGCGACCGGTGGCCGGTTCCCAATCCAATACCCGATCATCGCCCATGTAAATCAGGCGGCGTTGGCCGGTTGTGCTTCGCAGCGTTCCCGCTTCTGTTGTTTGCAGCGAGAGGAGATCGGTGCGCCGGGTGGTGTTCAAGCGATAGTGTTGGACTTTGTATTGGCCGGTTGCCCTCTGCCAGTTCAGGATACGGGCATCGCCCAGAAAGGTCAATGTCTGGTCGGGTGCTGAGTCCGGCAGCGTCCCTGCGGTCAAGCGCTGGTCAGGAAAGGTATCGATGGGGGTGGAGAAGGTGGGATCAAAGCGCCACATTTGGTAGTGATTGGAGAGCGCGTCCCAACTCAGAAGGCGATTGGTGCCAAGGTACGTTAATTGCGTGGTAGGGGTAAGATCATCCCAGGTATCTTCTTTTATCAGCGTGCCGGGGAATGAGACGGTTTCGGTTTGGGCCAGGGCTGATGCGGAAGGGAGGAATATCAAGACCAATAGGAGAAATAAAGGATAGTAGTAATATTTGAGAAGATAGCCTGGTTTTATGATTGTTATTCTCTCCCCTGGTTAAAAGTAATGTGCTATCTTAATTATATTTTGGTTAAGTGATAGAAGACTCTATAGAAAGTTTGATGAGGTGATAACGTCTAGCCCGGCAACTCTAGAAAAATGTCGTTCATTGTCTGTTAATAGAGGCATTTGATGCTCTAGGCAGATTGAAGCAATGAGGATATCTTTAACCCCAATATCTTGGTTATTCCCAATCAACTCAGCGTGTAATGTTGCTGCCCGATGAGCTGCCGCTTCATCAAAAGATAGGGTCGAAAATATCTTTAATAAATCATGCTCACCGATTGTTCTTTTTGCTCTTGCTACGCCAAAGAGTAGTTCGTAAACTGTGATAGAGGTTATATAACATGGCTTGGATTTGACTGCTTTTTCAAGCGCAGAAGCACCTGGCTCTCGTCCCTTGAGAAAAGCAATGAGGATATTCGTATCTAGACAGAGGGGGGTATTGTCCATGATTGCCAATCTTTATCTAAATAGTCAAGGGCTTCATCAAAAGCCTCGTCATCCTTTAGCACGCCGCGCAGTGCCAAAAATTTATCAAGCGGAGCGATGCGCAACGTTGCTCCTTCTACAAAGGCCTTGATTTCATCCCCTTCCTTCAAATTCAGGCTTTCCATTAACCACGCCGGTAGAGAAATTACGGCCTCATCCGAACTTTTTGTGACGGTAGTCATTCGTAGGATCCTTTCAACATTGTGACCATACTCAAGTAATAGTCAGTATACCACAAAAAAGAAATGGGAGTCGAGCAAATGAGGCCCAAGGTTTCGAAAAATAAACCATCTTCTAAAAAAGGTGGATGTGTGGGACAAACTTAAGTTTGTCCTACGTTACTACGCTCATAAAGTTTACAGACCCTCACGCACAAAAGCGCCAAGCCAGCTTACCAGCGCTTCGATGTCATCGAGGTGCGCCGTTTCAAAGGGCGTATGGGTGTAGCGCGTGGCGAAAGCGACCAGCGCGGTGGGGATATCGGCTCGCATAAAGGCCACGCCGTCGCTGCCGAAGGAGCCGAACACCGCGTGTTGTAGCGGAATGTCGGCCGTAGCCGCGACTTGCTCCAGCTTAGTAATAAGGCTGTGATCGTAATGCACCAGCGAGTCTTTATGGATCAACACCGGCCCCGCGCCCAGCCGCAGTGGCATATCACGCTCGGCCACGCCGGGGATATCACCGGCCATGCCGATTTCGACGGCAATGGCTGCGTCGAAGTGCTCGTGCGCTACTAAGGCCGATGCGCCGATCACGCCGATCTCTTCCTGGACGGTGCAGGCCAGGGTCAAGTTGCAGCCCAGGTCATCAGGCGACACCCGGTTGAGCAGTTCGGTCAGGATAGCCAAACAGGCCCGATCATCGAGCGCTTTGCCGACGACGTGGCGACCAAACTGCTCGGTGGTGGCGTCCCAGATGATGCGCGTGCCGGGTGTAACGCCGCGCTCCAGCAGTTCATCGCGGGACAGTCCGGTATCGACCCAAAAGTCATTCCAATTGAGTTCGTGGGGTTCGGGTAGAGCTATGGTCGCCAAATGACCGGTGGCGGCGGCAATGACGCCCGGTAACTCGCCGGAGCGGGCCAACACCCGCACCCGCTGGCCGATGGTGAAGGCGTTGCGGAAGCTGGTGGTTCGCTGCCAACCTTGGCCGTTGGCTAGCCACAGAAAGCCGTCGGGGTCGATGGAGCGCACCAGGTAGCACAACTCATCGGCGTGGGCGGCCAGCAGCACTTTCGGCCCTTCGCCACCTACGCGGGCCAAGACGTTGCCCAGGCGCGTGCGCTCGGTGGTCGCGCCGGCCTCCTGCCACAGTGCCTCGACTTTATCGAGGACGATGCTTTCCTGGCCGACCGGCCCGGTGAGTTCGGTTAATGTTTTGATGAGATTGAACATGGGTGTACCTCTTAATGTTGGTTATCTGGAGCGTCAAAGTTACCTTTGACCTGGCTGTGAATGACAAAGCAAGCTTTGTCGCTCCATTATAGATGCAAAAATGGCGTAACGATTGTTTCGTGGTTACGCCATTCATTTTTAATAAGCTCGCAATAAGCGTAAGCCTATTGTTTTAATTGTCAAACACAATCACCGAGCGCAGCGTTTCGCCCCGCTTCATGGCGTCGAAAGCGGCTTCGGTTTCTTCTAATGCGATGGTGCGGCTGACCAACCCATCGAGATCGAGTTTGCCTTGCTGGTACCAGTCGGCCAGAATGGGGAAGTCGCGGGCCGGGATGCAGTTGCCGTACCAGGAGACGGTTAAGCTGCCGCCCAGATCGAACAACTTTTGCAGTTCTATATTGAGCCGGGGGCCGGGGCCGGGCACGCCAATCAAGACGCAGGTGCCGGCCAGATCGCGACAGAAGAGCGCTTGCTCCAAAGTTTTGGATAACCCGACCGCCTCAAAAGAGTAGTTGACGCCGTTGCCACCGGTTAAACGCTTAATCTCTGCCACCGCATCGACCTCACTGGCGTTGACGGTGTGGGTTGCGCCGAATTCTTTAGC
>JAGRBY010000610.1 GCA_020433835.1 Anaerolineae bacterium
TTGATATCCACCTTTAGCGCCGATCAGGTGGATATCAACTACGTAAAAGAGCAGCACGTCGATAATCGCCAGCAAGACATCGGGATTTTCGTAGTTGATATCCACCTGATCGGCGCTAAAGGTCGTCCAGACATGCTTGGTGCCGTCGGGCGTTTCAAACGGCGTCAGCAGCGGCGATGTGCGCGGTCGCGTGACGCTGCTCAAATCGGTGGCCGGATCAACCACAATAAAATAGTCGGCATATTTGGCTTTCCCTTTGAGAAACCCTTCAAACCACACCCCTTGCGCCGAAACGTGATTAATCACCGCGTCAAACATCAGCCGGAAGTTCTCGGCGATCAGCCCGACATCGTCCCAATCGCCCCAGCCGGGGTTAATAGCTTTGTAATCCATAACCGAAAACCCGTCATCAGAGGAGTAAGGATAAAACGGCAAAAGGTGAACCGAACTCATAATCCCTTTAAGATGGGTGGCTAAAACCTCAGATAATGACTGCAACGGAGATTTGCCAGGCTCTTGAATCTGGTCGCCGTAGGTGATAAGAATAGAGTCGGCTTCGGTTACACGTTCATTGGGGTTTAAAGTTTGGAGCAGTTGGGGGTGGTCGGTGCTAAACTTATCAAGCTGCTTGATAAGCTTCTCAGCGATGGCTGGCGCGCTATCGGCCCCGTAAATAAAAACCATGTGGGCCTGAATCTGTTTCTTAAGTGTCTCATTCATCCTCTTCACTCCTTTGCCATGTGCAGTTGATTGATGTAAAGTACCATTTGGGAAGGTTAAAACCTACAAACCTATTATATAACAGAGAACTGCATTAGCAACTAAGACATTAATACGGTTTTAGAAAAATTTACTCTAAATTTACATGTATTTCGCTGAAATAACGCTTACAATAAAGCAGTTTGCAGAGAACTATGGCGACGACGACCGAATTTAAAGCCTATTATTCATCTGACATCGGCCTCATTGAAATTACAAGCAGCCCGGAGGCGATACAATCGCTCTATTTTATTGAAGCCGGAGCAGTACCGGAGCCAATTAGCCAGGCTACGGAGCCGAAAATTCTCAACGCCTGCCTAACCCAGCTCGATGAATATTTTCGAGGCCGGCGCGATAGTTTTGAGCTGCCGCTTGAACCCGAGGGAACCCCGTTTCAAAAAGCGGTTTGGCAGCAGTTGCTGCGTATCCCGTTTGGGCAAACCGCCTCGTACCTGGATATTGCCCGGATGGTGGGCAATGCCAAGGCCGTTAGGGCCGTCGGCGCGGCCAATGGCCAAAACCCCATTAGCGTAATTATTCCGTGCCACCGCGTTATCGGCAGCAACGGCAAATTAACCGGCTATGGGGGTGGCTTGTGGCGCAAAGCCTGGCTGTTGCAGCACGAAGGGGTGCTAAGTACCCAGTTGGCGCTTCTGTAAAGCCCAGTTGGTAGTCATACGTTTTTATGCTTGTTATCGTGTCGTAGAGTAAGTTTGCTCCCTTAAAAAGTTCAAATCATCTCCCAGTTCACCCAGTCTTCTGTTCTATACGTTATACGCTACTCCGACCGCTTCCATGCGAGAGTTCTGTGCATTGTCTAATACAACGCGTTGTTTGCTGCCGCGTTTTCCGCTATCATCGCGTTATTTCTAACTTGTTTTACCAAAAATTGTCACCAACAAATTTTTCACGTATAGTTTGTCTATTCGTGCATACTATCACGAAAGGATCGTAACATGAGGATTGGTTTTATTTCTACACGGTTAAACGGAACGGACGGCGTTTCATTAGAGGTTGAAAAGTGGGCGACCGTTCTAAAACGTATGGGCCACGAAATGTTTTACTGCGCCGGCGAGTTAGGAGGCTATGCCGCCAGCGGCACGCTTATTCCCCAGCTCCATTTTGATCACCAATCGATCCTAAACTTTAGCCATCGCGCCTTTGGCGATGGTCGATCTCAGGCCGATGCCGCCAAACTGGTAGACGATATTTACGATACGGCCGATAAGATTCGCGCCCCGCTGCGTAATTTTATACGGTTAAACCGGCTCGATATGCTGGTGGTTGAAAACGCCCTGACCATTCCCATGAACTTGCCGTTGGGCATCACCCTCACCGGTCTCATTGCCGAGTTAGGCATCAACACCATCGCCCACCACCATGACTTTTATTGGGAGCGGCAGCGCTATCAGAGCAACGCCATTTTAGACCTGCTCGACACCGCCTTTCCGGCTAAACTGCCCACCATCCAACACGTCACCATCAACAGCATCGCCCAAAATCGCCTGCGCGAACGGCGCGGCATCGAGTCTTTGGTTATCCCTAACGTGCATGACTTTGCCACGCCCCCGCCGCCCATCGATGACTACACCCGCGATTTTCGGGATGTGCTGGGCCTAAGCGACGACGATCTGTTTATCTTACAGCCCACCCGTGTCATCCAGCGCAAGGGTATCGAGCTGGCGATTGAGCTGGTTAATCGGCTGGAAATGCCCAATAAGCACCTGTACATCACCCACCGGGCCACCGACGAAGGGCTGGAATATTGGCAGTGGCTCAAACGCGAGGCCGGAGTCATGAAAGTCAACCTCAAACTCATCGACCACCTCATCGGCACCGAGCGAACCAAGGTGCAAGGTCACAAAATTTACTCGTTATGGGATGCCTATCCCCACGCCGACCTGGTCACCTACCCCAGCATCTACGAAGGCTTCGGCAACGCCTTACTTGAATCGATCTATTTCCACCGGCTGACGGTTATCAACCGCTACCCGGTTTACAACGCCGATATCGGCCCGCTGGGTTTCGACTTTATTGAACTTGACGGCTTTGTTGATGATCAAGCCGTCGACAAAGCCAAAGAGTTACTCCAAGCCCCTGACGTTGTGAAGGAAATGGCCGAGCGCAACTATGCCCTGGGCCAGGAATATTTCTCGTTAGAGGTTTTGGAAAGAAAGTTAAGCGAGATTATCGCCAATTTTACATCATGAGGTCCGTATGCACATTGGAATAGTTCACTACGCCGCGCCGCCGGTTGTGGGCGGCGTAGAACTCACCATTTTTCATCACGCCCGAATTTTGACCCAGTTGGGTCACAAGGTTACGGTTGTAGCCGGTCGCGGCGATGCGGTTCAGCCGGGCGTGGTCTACAAGGACGAACCCCTGGCCGGCTCGCGCGGCGAGGCCGTGAGCCGCGTCACCTCTGCCCTGGCAGCGGGTGAGGTTCCGGCCGATTTCGACGCCCTGGTCCAACAAACCAAAACCGCCCTGCTCGACCACCTGGGCGACTGTGATGTCGTTATCGGCCACAACTTTTTTACGCTGCACAAAAACCAACTGCTCACCACCGCCGTTTACGAACTGACCCAACAGCAGCAAGGCCCGCCCTGGGTGGCCTGGCACCACGATTTCGCCTGGCTGCGGCCGCAGTACGAAAGCGAGCTGTACCCGCACGCCCCCTGGACACTGCTCAAAGAGCCGTGGCCCGGCATCTGCCACGTAACCGTGTCGGAGGCCCAAAAGGTCGATTTGGCCCGGCTGTACGACATCCCCCTTGAGCAGATTACGGTCGTATCGCCCGGCGTCGACCCCATCGAGTTCCTGCGCTGCAATGACAAAGTGGCTCAACTCATCCAGGATTGGGCGCTCTTTGAAGCCGACTGCGTCTTTCTGCTGCCGGCCCGCATTACCCGCCGCAAAAACATCGAGCTGGGGCTGAAGTGGCTGGCCGAGGTGCGCGCGCTGTCGGGCTGGGATGCGCGGCTGGTTATTACCGGCCCCCCTGGCCCCCACAACCCCACCAACGCCGCCTATCTCAACGACTTACTTGCTCTACGAAACGAATTAAATGTAGAAAACGCCGTTCACTTTGTTTACCAGGCCAAAGGGCCTGATCAGCAGTTGCTGCTTGACGATGCCGAACTGGCCACCCTATATCAAGTGGCCGATGCTATGTTCTTTCCCAGCCGCCAAGAAGGGTTTGGTATCCCCATCTTAGAAGCCGGACTGGTTCGCTTACCCATTTTCGCCACCGATCTACCCCCATTTCGCGAGAGTGCCGCCGACAAAGCTATGCTTTTCCCGTTAGACACCCCACCCTCACAAGTAGCCGCAGCTATTTATAGCGCACTGCAAAACGATCGTGCCTTTCAACTGCGCCGACGTATGATAACCCAATTTACCTGGTTGGGAATTGTGAAAAACACAATCCTGCCTCTGCTTGAACAGGTTGCATCCGGCAATTAAGGCTGAACTATACCGCTAGCCTCACAACGATCGTGAGACGAATTCCAGCCGACACTATCAAAACATATTCAACCCAAGGCTAAACACGTCTTTACTTTTAGCGCCCCATCGCGTTGCAAGGTTTGGCTCAACCACAAACCCTCAATATTTTACTATGGCTTTATGACGTTAATGAGGACACACACGTTTAGAAAGGAGAACGCTCATGCCAAAAAAAAAGAAAGAGTTTGAAGAATTAGGCTCACCCAAACCGAAAATCGCTCGAACCAGGGGCTTTACCGTGGTTG
>JAGRBY010000611.1 GCA_020433835.1 Anaerolineae bacterium
CATCCCGGTTAAGGACGAAGCGGGGCAAACCTCTCACTGGGTGGCGGTGCGCCGCAATATTACCCAGCGCAAGCATATCGAACAAGCCTTGCAGTTGGGTCAAGAACGCTACCATTTAGCCACCCAGGCCGCCGCCGTCGGGGTGTGGGATTGGAACCTGCAAACCGGTGAATTTTATTTAGACCCGACCATCAAAGCCATTCTGGGCTACGCCGATGAGGAGATTCCCAACGACCTCAATATCTGGGCGGAATATATTCACCCCGCTGACCGGCAGGCGGTGATGGCGGCGGCTCAGGCGCATATCGAAGGCCGAACCCCGGTTTATGCCTACGAACATCGGATGCTGCATAAAGACGGCTCGGTGCGGTGGATCTATGTGCATGGCAAGCTCATTAACGATGAGCAGGGCCGGCCCATACGCATGGTTGGCACCGATGCCGACATCACCGGGCGCAAGGCCGTGGAAGCGCAGGTGCAGCGCCAGCTTGACTATGCGCGGGCGCTGGCGGCATTTGAGCAAACGCTGCTGGCCCCCACCGAGAGCGAGACCGATCGCCGCCGCTTGCTGAGCGAGGCCCTACAACATCTCCTTAAGCCAATTCGGGTCAGCAAGCTGTTTATCTACGAAAACGTTGCTGACCCGGAGGAGGGTTTTTGTGCCCGCTTTGTGGCCGATGCTTGCGCCCCCGGCATCGCCTCGCTAATCGATCGGCCTGATCCGGACAGTATGGTTATTCCCTGGTCGGCGGTCTCGGCTGAAAATCGCCGCCGCCTGGAGGATGGCCGGCCGGTGGGTGGGCCGGTCAGCGATCTGTTTGCCGGGACGCCCGCTTTTCGGGATTATTTGCTCAAGCAAGCCCACGTTCTGTCGATTCAATTTTCCCCCATCCACTTCGGCGACTCATGGTGGGGATACGTCGGCTTTGACGACCGCACAAATGCCCGGACGTGGCAGGAAGATGAAATTCTGCTGTTGGGCACCGTCGCCGAAATGCTCAGCAGCACCTTGCAGCGCTGGCAGGCCGAAGCCAAGCTGCACACCTTGAACGACCAGTTGGAACAGCAGGTCAAATTACGCACCACCGAGTTGAGCGACACCGTCGGCCTGCTGCAACAAGAGATCGTCGAGCGCGAGCGGGCCGAAGCGGAAATTCAGCAGATGGTCGAAACGCTGGAACAGCGGGTGGCGGCCCGCACCGAGGAACTGGCCACCTTTTTTGATTTGACCGTACTGGCCGGCCAAGCCACCCATCTTAATGACGTGTTTGAACAAGCCCTGCCCCGAATTGTCGAATTGACTCGCAGTCGGGCTATCAGCGTCCATCTGTTTGAGCCGGACCACACCGGTCTACAGTTGGCGGCGCAGCAAAATCTATCGGCGGCGAGCCGGCTGCGGCTACAATACGTTGATTTGCCGTCCCACTTTCAACAGTGGCTGCAACAACCCAACGATCCGCTGATGACCACCACGCTCGCTCAACTGGCGCTGCTGCCCTCGAATTTCCATCTGCCGCAATGTCAAACCTACCTGGGGGCGCAAATCAGGAGCGGCAACCGGGTTGCGGGGCTATTGAGTTGCTACCGGTTTACCGACCGAGGCTTTGGTCTGGATGAAATTGCCCTGGTGACGGCCATCGCCGAGCAGATGGGCATGATGCTGGAAACGCACCGCCTGCGCCAAAAGGCCGAAGAAATGGCGGTGTTGCAAGAACGGCAGCGGCTGGCCCGCGACCTGCACGACTCGGTCACCCAATCGCTCTACAGCCTGTCTCTGTTTAGCCGCGCCGGGCGCGAGGCCGCCGAAGACGGCGATATCGACCGCCTGAATCACAGCTTGCAGGAGTTGGAACATAACACGCTCCACGCCCTACGGGAAATGCGCCTGCTGCTGTACGAACTCCGCCCGGCCGATCTGGAGCAAGAGGGTCTGATCCAGGCCGTTAAGCTGCGCTTGAACACGGTCGAGCGCCGCGTCGGCTTGCGGCTCGATGTTCGGCTGGATGAGCTGCCGGATATGCCATCCGGTTGTGAAGTGGAGTTGTATCATATCATCGAGGAAGCGATGAACAACGTGATCAAACACGCCGCCGCCACCAGCCTGACCCTGCACTTAATCCGAGTTGACCCGGATTTGCAGTTGCACATTGTTGATGATGGCCGGGGTTTTGATCTGTCGCACACAAAAGGCGGATTGGGGCTAAGCAATATTCGGGAGCGGGTCGCTCAGCTCAACGGTCGGCTCTCCATCGTGAGCGAGCCGGGCCATGGTACACGGTTAGAAGCGGTTATTCCCTGCCCCATATCAAAGACGGGTAGTGAAAGTTGAAAGGGAATTCAGGGGAAGTCGGTTTCGTAGAACAAACTTAAGTTTGTCCTACAGCATAGTTCTGCCCTTACCATTCGTATCTGACGATGCTCATTGCACTGTAGGAAGGAAATAAAACATGTCCGATTTAATCCGTATACTCATCGCCGATGATCACTTTGTAGTTAGACAAGGCCTGTCCACACTGCTGGTGCCCCGCAACGGTATGGAAGTGGTGGGCGAAGCCGCCAACGGCCGGGAGGCGGTCGATCTGGCCCGTACCCTCCGGCCCGATGTTATCTTAATAGATATGATAATGCCAGAGATGGACGGCCCCCAGGCCATTGCCCTGATCAAGGCGGACAATCCGCAGGCTCGCATCGTGGTCTTAACCAGCTTCGGCGAAAACGACCAGGTGGCGGCCGCGATCAAGGCCGGCGCTCTGGGCTACCTGCTCAAAGACTCCTCGCCCGATGATCTGTTTCACGCCATCCGCAGCGCTTATGAAGGCAAGATGGCGTTGCCCCAAGAAATGCTTTTGGCCCTCATGCAACCTCAACCGGCTGCTTCTCCGGCCCTCAACAATCTCACCGAACGGGAAATCGACGTGTTGAAGTTGGTGGCTAGAGGCCAATCAAACCGGGAAATCGGCGAGAAACTGGCCATCAGCACCACCACGGTGCGCACCCACGTCAGCAGCCTGCTCAGCAAACTCGGGTTTGCCAACCGCACCCAACTGGCTCTCTTTGCCGCCGAGCACGGCTTCGACGGTCGATAGGCTTAGTCGCGCTACCTTTGCCCCCATCTAAGGAAGCGTTCAGCCCTTAGAGACTGGTTTTAAAAGCCTGCAAAGGTCCACAGCTAGACACAGATGGTCACTGATAATATCAAAACTTCTAGTTCTCCGGGATTCTGTGGTGAGCGATGACCGCCCCGCGATAAATCGCCGGGCTATCAAACAGCGCCCAAAACGGGCTAAAATCAACTGCTTAACCCCGATAGGGGTGCCGTTCCGTAGCCCGGATCATTTATGTCCGGGCGGAATGGGCCGGAAACAAGCGATGTCGTCCCCAAACCACAGAAAATGTTAGAACCAGCAAAATTTAGATAAAAATCTGTGACTATCAATGTAAATCTGTGGACAAGTATTGTTAAAGCTGACAGCTGAAGGCTGATAGCAAAACGCTTACGGGCTTAACCGCCCGCTCTCTCATACTTTTGTACTACTCCATCAGAACGAGATAAAAACATCTATTTGCCTGATGCTAGGCCGCTCAACCTCTGTTAAACTTACTTGTTGAGCCACCCCGACATAGCTGTGTAACCTGAAAATTCTAACCAATTTACTACGGTTTTTTAACCCCGTTTATATTTTATAATGTTAAACTGGTGCGGGCGAGTTTGAGTCAGTTGACAATTGTCAATGTAAAGGAGCAACAGTGAAGCCAACAAACATTGGACCCTCCTCTGAAAATAATCCCTCACCTCGTCGCTCACGCTACTCCCCTCTCCCTAAGGGAGAAGGGTTGGGGGTGAGGGTGAACGTATTTTCATTCTCGTTACTGTCTCAGAGGCTAAGTCCGTTTATGAAGAAAGGAGGGGAACTAAAGAAACTTTATCCATTTAAACTAAGTAGAGCTGGCTAAAGTAGCCAGCTCAAGGGATGCCAGATCAAACACATCTAGCGGATATTTATTGGACCTAAATATACGCTGCTTTCGGCCGGTACGTGGTTAAACGGTACGGCTTTTGTATGTGACCTAGCGATAGATATTGTAGCGACTTGCGAAATACCTGTCAATTAGGCACAACTGCCTCCTAAATAACCACTGCATCTTTGAGACAAATTTTCGTCGTATGTTGTATGCCTTCTCAATAATCCGGGGTAACGTAGGACAAACTTAAGTTTGTCCTACAAAAACCCCTACTTTTTGAGACGATACGATTTTGTCTTAGATACCCCACGACCGATCAGACCTGACAGCTTTTGGAGATACCTTTCAGGGCAAAATCAGGCTAATTCGAGCCATTTAGCCGAGTTAAGGCCCGTTTGAAAAGCTGTCAGGTCTTGGTCATAGCCCGCTCTATTCACCTAAAAGGCCACGTCCCGGTCGGCGATCCCATCCATAAACATTTATCCATTGCCAAGAAATCTCTCAGAAAGGAAACCGGGAATGACCAAACTTAAGACAGAATCAAG
>JAGRBY010000612.1 GCA_020433835.1 Anaerolineae bacterium
TATGGATGCCTATTTGTTTGATATAAGGCTGATTTTTGGCTTCAACTCTGGCCAAAATCTGCTCTTGTGGTATCTCGGAAACCAGCAGCGGTTCGCCTGTTTGGACAACCCGACCGGGCAAAGAGGAGGCCACGCGGCTGGGGTCAGACGCCAGTAGACTATGAACAAACCCTAAAACTTCGGGGTCGGCGTGGTAATAGGCACACGGGGTAAGCCACTGCCCATCATCAGACAGGAGCGTCATTACACAGACATCGCCAATCAGCTCGGCTGTGCGCCGGACAATTTGGTGCCACACATCTTTTGTATCCAGGCCAGACTGGGCAAATATTTCTGAAATGTTGGCTAAAGCTTTGGCGCGGTCACGTTGCGCGAGAATTTCTTGTTCCGCTTGTTTGCGTTCGGTGATATCAGATAATACAAATAGATGCAGACCGGGAATGATGTTGGCAACAGCCCGATAGTCAACTACAATTGTCGTTTTATCTTTACGTTGCAGTTTATATTCACCGGCCAGGCTGCCGCAGCGTTTAAACCGGGCCCATAACTTTTGTCCGGTTGGGCGATCGGCAAAGGGTGTTAAATTCCACAGGGTGAGATCCAATAGCTCTTCGCAGCGATATCCCAGCAGGGTACAGGCCGCCGGATTGACATCGACATACCGGGCCTGGTCATCGACCAGAAAAATGCCATCCTGCGTGTGGTCAAACAAAGCCTGCAAACGGCGTCGGCTTGCTTGCAGATCATGCTCTATCCGTTTGCGTTCGGTAATGTCCCGCAGTTGCCACAATAGCCCTGTTAACTGATTCTCCTCATCACAAACGGCTACTCCTGTCAGCATGGCCGGAAAACTCACCCCTTCGGCCGGCTGGACCTGCACTTCCCAGCCCGTTACTTTGGTTAATCGCTTATCTTGCAGCCGAACGAGATAGGCTTGAAACACGGGCTGTTCATCGCTGGCTAAATAGTCAATTAAAGGGGTGCCTTCCAAGGCGCTTTTCGTGTGGTTTAGGAGCGTTGCTGCGGTGTGATTAACCTGTTGAAGCACACCTTCGGTATCGGTAATCAAACAGCCGTCCGTGGTGAGTTCGAACAGTCTTTGATAATAGCCGCACTCGGCGGCTAGCGCCTGGTTTTGGCTCTGCATTTTGGCCCCGGTTTGCCCAACGGCTTCAAGGGTGCGTATTAACTGGCCAATCTCATCATCATAGGCCTCCTGTTCAAGGGGTGACGATCCGTCCGTTTTGTCTGCGGCAGCAATTTGGCTAAGGCGCACTTTTAACGCTTTTGCCAGTTGAAGGGCATTTTCTATTTGGCTGTTCAGGGGCACTGAACGCATGTCCACTCCTCATCGACCGGGCATGGGATAATTTTAATGAAATACAGTGCGCTGGCGGGCTAACGGGTAATAGGCTATATTGAGTTTGGTGTGGGAAATATTGGCCTTTACTTTATACCATAGCCCACCATTTACCCAAAATTTTCCGTTGCCTGACGCGTATTTTACCTCTTCGATTGGGGAGGGGCAGTAGCGGTTTGTTTGGCTTTAAAGGGGGAGTTAGTAACGCTTCATTCAACCGCAAGGCCATCGGACGTAGATCAGGCTGAGGCTGAGGCGAAGGCTAAGAAAAAACAACAAAATGAGCCGAAGAAATACAGCGCTGGGGGTACGAGCAGACTCTGCAACGGCCTGCTGGCGCTGCCAGCGGGAGGGTAAAGTCGCCAGCGAATGAAATCGCAGCTACCAAAATAGGTTGGTCAAATCAACGTGCTTTCGATACGTTTCCTTTGGCAGGCGTTAAATTCTTTCGATAACCTGGTTGTTGAGACCTCTCTGGGCGGTATCAAGCAAATCCGGAGCAAAGCGCTCGCTGAAGCCGGCCAGAAATCCTAAGACCAGAAGGGTTAGATTATCAGGACCGGGATTTATTTGCACAAAATTGGCAACAAGTGCACTTTTGAGCAGCATAATAATAATTACAGCGAAGACCGCTCCGATGAGCGGACGAATGACGCCGATGAGATGAAGTGTTCGCTTGTCAGCTTCGTAGTCGAGGACAAGCTGGCTGGAACTAATGCGGGACATAACGCTCACGATAGCCCCAATACCCCCACTGAATAGAATTGAGAGTAAAATATCGAGTCGAATACTCATCATTGTTTCGTCGGCAAACCATGAGGTAGGTAGAAAAACGATAAGAAGCAAGATAAATGTGATCAAAAGGGCTATCCCTAGCGCCGTTCCGTAAAAGTAGGCCAACTGCGCTCTGAGCCTGGCGGCACGATGATGATAGGCTTTAGCATTTTGAATGAGTTGTTTGATTGAAGCAATCGTCTCATTCTTTTTCTTTTGCTGTTCGCAGTCTAAAAGGGTCTCTAATTTTGCTCGATCAACGGAATATCTTAGGGTCGCCGGTTGTCCGTTCGATCCATTTCTATTGTCATTCTGCTCCTGGTTGGCAGGTGTAACTGTATCTACAAGCGTTAATGTTTTATGGGCAACCGAATAAATCAGGCGGGTACATTCTTCCAAATCACGCCCGCTTAGCAAACGATTGGCTTCTGCGGCCAAACAATCGATTTTTATCAGAAGTCTTTCTAAGTCGGGATCATTGCCCAGGTGGTACTCGGTTAGAAATCTATGCTTTTCGGTCAAGACCGCCGCCGTTCTGCTATCGCCACAAATATATAATTCAGTAATCCGACCATATTCTTTTTCAAAATTCACAACTTCTTCTTTAAGAAGTTGCACGTAAGCGTGAAGCTTGTCTGGTAAGAGTTCTCGTTCGGAGGGGCATGCCGGGCATCCCTTCTCGTCGGGATCAGAGAGACAATTGTACGTTTTTCTCGCAGTAGAATAAAGTTTGAGCAGAATATACAGAGATGGAAGCCCACGCGATCGCACCTGTTCTAGAAACGGATCGGTGTAAGTCGTTATTACTTGCGTGCTAGGGTTGTGGCTATTATTGGTATGCGCACCCCTCGTCGTCCACGCTTTGAAGGGTTTAATGAGTTTTTCAAAATGGTTTGACATGCGTATTCACCCTTTAAAGAGCGGTCTCTTTATTCTATCCCGCATCTGCGAGTTTCGCCCTAAGGTAATATACGCGATCCCGCTCAAGAACCACTCAATTTTTCCTCAATATCGATTCAATGACTATCATAAACGATTTGTTACCCTGGCTCGTGGTAGAGCGGAACAGCCTGATTTTCTCCCCATTTGCTCAAATAGTATCCGCCATCGTAAGAAGCACTCGACAAAGGGCGTCTTAATTTTGGTTTGCGTTTATAAAGCACTGTGCTACAATATCATTTTGGTAGAATTTTTGTTCTGATATGTCAAGTTGCAGAGTGACAGGGTTACAGAGTCGCAAGGTAGCAGCGTTGCAGGGTAGCAAAGGTGCAGAATGGTAGGATAATAGTGGGGCAGAGTAACAGGGTTGCAAAGTTGCAGAGTTTCAAGGTTGCAACAAAGCGTATAGTCGGTTATGCTATTCTTAAGGTTTTTTTCCAGAATAGCACGAGACTAGAACACGACTATGTCATACGAGAACTCGGCTCTGTACCGGTTGGCGAAGCAAATGGCTGTCGAACTGCATACATTTACACTTGAGGAACTGCCAAAGTTTGAGATGTACGAGCAAGGCTCGCAAGTTCGTCGGTCGAGCAAATCGATAGTAGCCAATTTTGTAGAAGGCTATGGTCGACGGTATTACCCAAACGAATATATCAAATTTCTCACCTACGCCCTGGCTTCCTGCGACGAAACCAAAGCCCACCTGGAATTACTGCACGAAACCGGCTCGATGACTCAAGACCAATTCAACACCTTTTACCCAAACTATCGCAAAATCGGCGCAATGATCTACAACCTGCGTCAATCTATAATTAACAAACAAAAGTAACAAGCTGTCAGCATTCAGCCATCAGCTATTATCTTTTTACTGACCAACGACCAAGAATACTTTACACGTATAACGCTGTAACCCTGTAATTTTGTACTCTTATACCTTTATGACTTACGCAGTTGGCAAAAAGCCAAGCGTTTCGTAGCACAAATTAGCAATTTGTGCCTCGGCTTGTCCCAAAATACGAACAATTTAGCAAATTGTTCTACAAACTGCATAACCTTATAATCCTGTAGCTCTGTAACTTTGCAACCCTATAACCCTGTAACCCTGTAACTTTGCAACCTCTGCTACTTTACAACCTTATTATTATGCAACCTTGCAACTTTGCAACCTTGCAACCTTGTAACCTTGTAACCCTGCAACCCTGCATAACCCTGTTGGAGTAATCAATTCACCTATGACTGAAATCAACGAAATCACTGTGCGTGGCGCTCGCGAGCACAACCTAAAAGGGATCGATGTGCATATCCCGCGCAACAAAATGGTTGTCTTTACCGGCGTCAGCGGCAGCGGCAAATCATCGCTGGCGTTCGATACCCTGTACGCTGAGGGCCAGCGCCGCTATGTCGAGAGCCTATCCTCGTATGCCCGCCAA
>JAGRBY010000613.1 GCA_020433835.1 Anaerolineae bacterium
GTCCTGAAACGAGAGTGAGAGGTAGTTTACAGTTATACCGCTCCTCGATCCCCATTTTCAAACGGCTCAGTTGCACCGGATCAAGTCCATACCCTTCAAAGAATTGCCCTCCCTCAATATCTTCAGGATGAACACCTACTATTTCTGCGGTCATTTCGCTTATCACTCGCTCAATGTCCGAGGGACACATTACATTATCCTGCCCTGTTCCGCTTCAACTCGGTCAGGCGAGGTCGACTGCTTAGAGAACGCTAACAGCTTTTGGGCATACGTTTTCAGTTGCTCTTCATTCCTGGCCGACAGCACAATCACCTGCGGTCCTGCCACGACACTCTGCTCCCTGACCCGTGATCCCGCGTATTCCTCCACTATCAAATGAGCATTAGCTCCGCCCGCCCCAAAGGAACTGATCCCCGCCCGGCGCGGGTATTCTTGCTGCTTACCCTTAACTTCGATACGTGGGCGTTTCCATTCCGTCAACTCGCGCTGCACTCTGAATGGGATCGCGCTAAAATTGATATGCGTATTCAGAGTTTCCGAATGGATAGAAGGCACCAGCTGTTGGTACTTCATCTGTAACAGCACTTTGGTCAACCCGGCGATGCCCGCCGCCGATTCCAAATGGCCAATGTTCGATTTGACCGAGCCAATAGCACAAGTATATCCGTCAGGTAGATTCGCGCCCCAAGCTTGGCTCAAGCCGCGAATCTCAATTGGATCACCCAGAGCTGTGCCGGTGCCGTGTGCTTCCACATAACTAATCGTCTCTGCCTCAACCCCACTCTTGCTCAGGGCGTCGGCAATCAACTCGCCTTGTGCCCTGGGATTAGGTACAGTGTAGCCATGGGTCTTGCCTCCGTGATTGACACTGGACCCTTTGATCACCCCATAAATCTGATCACCATCTGTTTCGGCCTGTGATAACGGTTTGAGCAGTACTGCCCCTACCCCTTCACCAGGTACATAGCCATCGCCGCCCTCGCCAAAACTTCGACAGCGCCCATCACTGGCGGCAAAGTTACCCTGCGATAATTGCAGGTATTTGTTGGGGTGTATGGATACATTGACCCCACCGGCCAACGCGGCTGCACACTCACCCCGTTTGATACTTTCACAAGCCAGATGAATGGCCGTTAGCGATGAGGAACACATGGTATCCACGCCCATACTAGGACCATGCAAGTCCAGATAATAAGAGACGCGGTTGGCAATAGAGGCGTGTGATGAGCTCAGACTGAACTGTTCTTGTCCATACAATTGATATTCGCCCCACATTACCCCCACAAAGACGCCTACCCGGCTCTGCAATTGATCGGCTAGAGTTTGCCGGGTGTAGCCGGCATCCTCCAGTGTCTGCCAGGCAATTTCCAAGAACAGCCGCTCCTGTGGGTCCAGCATCTCGGCTTCGCGGGGGGAGATGTTGAAAAAGCGAGGATCGAATTTATCGACATCGGCTAGAAAGCCACCCCATTTACTCAAGCTCTTGCCCAGATTGGTTTTGTTTGCCTCATAGTAACGCTGATGATCCCATCGGCTGGTCGGTATCTCACGAATACAATCCCGACCTAATTTTAAGTTCTGCCAGAACTCGGCCAAGGTCTCGGCCATTGGATAGCGCCCACTCAACCCTACAATGGCTATGGCTTCGTTTTCTCTCAGAGATGCGTCTTGGCTGCTGCTCAATTTTGTGGTCTGCTGCGGCCATCGCTTGCGCACAGACTTCAGGCTAACGTTGTTCGATATCGACAGGGATAGTTGTGGAGCTTGGTCACGCTGTCGGGCCAGCCGGCCTAACAGCTTTTGTAGCTGGGTTGGATAGCTTTCCACAAAGTAGCTGGTCAACGCATTCAGGCTGTGGTACTCAAAGAAGAGAGTCTTAGGTAATTCACCAAAACTTTTTTCCAGTTGCCGCGTCAAATTCAGGATCATAATTGAGTCGATCCCATACTTCTCCCAGGGCGTATTCGGTTCCATGCGGGTTGCCGGTAACTTTAGAGTTTTAGATAAGAGCGTTCTGAGATAATTCTCGGTTGCTTGAAATAGGTAGTCTTTCTCTGCGGCAGTTAGCTCGATAGCTTGGTTGCTTTCAACGTGTCTGCCACGTTCCATTTTATTAATATAAGACCGGGTTTTCTGGCGATCACCGCTAATGACCAGCAGTTGATTGATATTTTCCTGGAGCAGGGCTACTTCAAAGGCTTCCAAACCGGCTGACGTGTTTAGGGCAGTCAGCCCCATTTCACGCTCCAACCACATTGTGCTCTCTTCGTCCACCGTCATCCCACCCTCAGCCCATAACGGCCAATTGATGGACAGGGTCCGGCCAAATCGTTTTCCTTTCTTTACTAAAGTCTGGCGGTGGCGTGCAAAGCCATCCAGAAAGGCGTTGGCCGCGGCATAATCCGCTTGGCCGACATTGCCCAACACTCCGGCAATTGAGGAAAACAGCACCATAAAATCGAGCTTATGGGTTTTTGTAGCCGCATCAATGTTGAGCGTTCCGGTTACCTTGGGGGCCAGCACCGCTTCTATTTCTGCTTCGGTTTTGTTGATAATAAGGCTATCTCTGATGACTCCAGCGCTATGGATGATGCCATTGAGTGGCCCATATCGCTCTGTGATGGTTCGCACCACCCGCTCAACATCGTGTTTTACAGTGATATCAGCCGGTAGGTAGGCCACTGTTCCTCGGGTTTGGTTCAGTTCCGCCAGATGCGCCCAACCGGTTTCATCCAGTTCCGACCGACTACTTAGAATAACCGTAATCCCTTCTCCCTGTTCCATCAGATGGCGAGCATAAATACGGCCCAGGCCGCCCATCCCACCCGTAATCCAATACACCCCACCCCGTCTAAGATACATGGTCTTTTCTTGAGGGATTGTCTTGATCTCGTTGAGGATTTTTGCTGTCCTGGTTCCGACTTCATCATACTGAATCTCTATATGTTGAAAGGTACCAAATGCTATCTCCCGTCCAAGCAAAGCCATCATGCTATCGGGATTTGGATTAGAGACTGTGATCACCTTGCCCCAGATATGGGGTTGTTCTAACCGCGCTGTTTTCAGTAAACCGACCAATGGGGCGTACAGATGAGGATCAACGCTATCCGCTGCTACGACCAGAATTTTGTAGATTGATTTGGTGGATTTTTTTTCTACAAGGGCCTTCAGATGTGACCACATCTTTTGCACCAGGCTCATTACATTTCCGGCCACATCCGAGCCTCCTTCTGAGAGAGCAACAACCTCGGTCTGTTGGAAGGTCGTGGTAATGGTCTCAACTACCTCTTGGTCTAGCCCAATTAGCAGCAGGCTATTCACCGCTGATCCTTCGTTTGTTTTGGGGTGACTTTCATCCAGAGAATGAACCTGCCACGTAGGGATACTATAGAGGATCTCGCTGCTAGGTTGTCCAGACGCCGGCTCGGATAAAACGCGCACGGTAAAGCCCTTAAGTTGAATACAGATTTCTCCCTGGTCGGTCGTAAGGTCGATATCATACGTTATCACCGATCCGTCCGGCTCAATTCTGTCGCTGTGACGCACATAGGCATAAACTTGCTCTGGCAAAGCCCTATAAATGGTAAGCGCCTGTATAGCAAAGGGCAGACAGGGCCCCATAATTTCTGTGGGCCACCGGCTCAGACTCCATCCCACCGCCGACTGCAAGGCCCCATCCAGCAAACTTGGATGCAATACATACGCATTATCAACCGCCGCAGCCGGGAGCCGCAGCCGAGCCAACGCTTCATGCGCGTTGCAGCTAAACTGCACCACCCCCTGAAAGGATGGGCCATAAACTAAGCCTTGCTCCCTAAATCGTTGGTAGTAGGCTTCACGCTCAACCGTTGAATGGCAGCAGGCTTGGATCGCACCGAGGTCTAACCGCTTCGCGGCCCCAGCTTGTCCCACGACCAACTGGCCCTGACTATGCACTTCACCCCTGCTGCGGACCTCAAAGGCAATCTCTCCGCTCTCAGCCGGATACAGCCCTACCTGGGTCTCCACCGGCTTATCGTCGACCACTAGCGGCCTGAGCCAGACCACATCCTTGAGCTGGATGATCTCTCCATTTTCAACCGCCAGTTTGCCGGCAGCCCGAGCCATCTCCAGGTAGGCCACCCCCGGCAGCACTTTCTGCCCCCGTACCTGATGGTCAGCCAGGAAGAACTCCGACCCAGTGAAGGTTGTGCTGAAGCGTTGCTCGGTGAGGGTTGAGGTATTCTGGTGAACCAGCGGATGCAGCGGAGCAATTGTGAATTGTGAAATGTCCGTTCTTTTGATTTCGCTCAGAGCAGGTATCAATTGACCATTGTTAGTCAGCCAATATCGCTTGCGTTCAAACGGATAGGTTGGTAAGCTGATCCGCCGGGGGGTATCTTTGCCATACAGCAGGTGCCACTCAATCGCCAGGCCCTTGACCCACCCGGCGGCCAATTTGTCCAGGTTACCTTTCGACAACCAGTGTTGGATCAATATCCGGCTGTCG
>JAGRBY010000614.1 GCA_020433835.1 Anaerolineae bacterium
GTCCTTTGCTCTTTCAGTCCGATGCTTTAGCGTCGGGCTAGGGCGGGTGGAAGTCACCTCCTTGAAATCCATCAAGAACCTACCTTAATTATGGCAAATATAACAAATAAAATCGTGATAATCTTGTAAATCCTGTCTAATATTTCTTTCCCACGGTTTAGTGCAGAGCTACCTGAACAACGTACAAAAAAATTCCTCGCAATTCAACTTTTCTCGATTGTGCTGCTGGCTGCTGCTGTTTTTCCGGCCTATGCTGCCGATCCCCCGCCTGATATAGAACTATACAACAACGTTGGTCAACTGGTGGCAACTTCATATAATAACGGCACCATTAACGCGCGTATTCAACGTGTGGACGCAGCCGGCCAATGGATATCTCTATTTTTCCGGCTGTAACGGCTTCGAGCACAAGCGATTCATATATGAGTTACGCAGTTGACACGAAATCAGGAGTTTCGTAGCACAAATTGCACATTTGTACCTCTCGTTGGTCTCAAAATAGGAACAATTTAGCAAATTGTTCTACGAACTGCGTAACGCATATCCTATAGATGGGAGGTGATGTATCCGTAGTATGCGGGTTTGATCTCTACCTTGGCTAGTCAACCCATTGACCCCTTTAGCACGGCGTAAGTCCTGTCCAAAAAGCATAAGAATATCCCTATTACAATAAGAAAATATTATGGAGAGAAATAAAAATGAATGATCGTGTACGATACGTGTTTGTTGCCTTGAAGCGAAGTTTGAGGCTTATGGCGAGTGGTTTGGCCGGTATGGTAATGATGGCGTACGCCTGCTGGGGGGCGGTGAACCCCCTGTCGGTTTTTGCCGCGACCACGATTATCGCCACCGAAATACGCGATGAACTCCAGCAGGATGGCGATTGTTCGCTGCGGGAGGCGGTACAATCGGTCAATACCGGCACGCAGTTCGATAAATGTGGCCCAGGCGCGCACGGTAATACTTTGCCGGCCGGCCCGTACACGATTAGCCTGCTGGCAAATGATTACACGCTGTCGATAACCGGCACGGGCGAAGATGCCAACAGCACCGGCGATTTGGACTTAAATGTATCTGTGACGATTGAGGGCGTAAGCGCTGCGCTAACCAGCATCAATGGCGGAGCCATCGACCGGATTTTTGACATCGATCCGACGGATTCGGCTAATATTACTGTTACACTGGTCGATGTGACGGTCGAAAATGGTCTGGCTCCAGGTATGACTGATGGTGGTGGCATTCGTAATCAGGGTGATACATTATACGTGCAGAACAGTAATATCGACGATAATAGGATCGGTGGCGGAGCATTCGGTAGTGGCGGTGGAATTGCCAATGTTGGGGGGATTTTACATATCGTCGACTCGCGCATTAGCAACAACCGGCTCGTTGATGGCAGCGGCGGCGGCGTTTACAACTTTTTGGGCGGAACGGCAACCATCAGCAACAGCATCATAAGCGGCAACCGGGCCTCCGTCGCCAGCGGCTTCGCTTCCGGCGGCGGTATATCAAATTCGTCTAGCCGTATGGATATCGTCAATACGACCATTATCGATAATGAGGCTGACGGTTTTGGAGGTGGCCTCATTAATTTTTCCTCGACGTCGACGATGAATATCGCCAACAGTACCGTAACCGGCAATCGGGCCGACAGCAGTGGTGGCGGTATTCGTAACAGCGGGGCGCTGTCGATGACGCACGTGACGATTATCGGCAATATCGCCGATTTTAACGGTGATGACAGCGGCGACGGCGGTGGCATTCGCTCTCAGTTTGGTGGAACTGTGCTTAAAGGCGTGATTGTGTTTGATAATGAAGATAACTCATCCCCCAGCGGCAATGTAGCCCCTGATGGTTATGGCGATTTTATTTCAGCCGGTTATAACATCATCGGCGATGTCACGCAGATGACGGGCTTTACCGACGGTGTCAATAATGATCGGATAGGCATCGATCCTTTGCTCGATCCGCTAACCGGCTCGCCGGGCTATTTTCCATTGCAACAATCCAGCCCGGCCATCGATTTTATTCCGGCAGCAGATTGCACCTTCATCAGCAGCGGCTCCCCGTTGCTGATTATCAACGGCGACCCGGTGATGACAGCCCAAAACACGGTGTCGAGACCGTCGAATGATGGGTGTGAGATCGGGGCATACGAGGGACCGCATTTTGCGCTTTTGCCGGTGATATTGAGGTAGGGGGGAATGGAGATTGGAGACTGGAGATTAGAGATTAGGCGATTAGGCGATTGGACGATTAGCCGCCTATTCCTTTTATGACTTATGCAGTTCGTAGCCAAACTGTTATCATTTGGAAAAATGGAGCATCAAAGCAAGCTCTGATGCTCCATTTTTATTCACTTAGCCCACGAGCAGGGAGGTAGACGACGATATTGATTTTTGACCTTTAATCCCTACTTCCTACCCCCTATCCTCGTTTGAACGGCAGATAGCAAGCTAAATTACTTATATCAATCCGTAGGCTTGGGCCAGCAACTCAACCGGGTGGATCATTTTTGCGCCGGTCGCGCCTTTAATCTGCCAGCGACAGGTTTCGCTGTCGCACACGGCCAGAGAGCCGTTGGTTTGTTTCACTTGATCGAAAACTGGTTTACCGACGTCCATACCGATTTGGTATTTTTCCTTTTTGTAACCATACGTCCCGGCGATGCCGCAGCACTCGGCCTGCACGTGATTAATGTTGACACCGGGGATGAGTTCCATCAAATCGATGGCCGGTAGACCCATATTGTGTGCTCTAAGCTGGCAAGGGGAGTGATAGGGTACGGTCACGTTAATCGGGTTGAAATCGGTTTTGAGTTCGCCGGCATCGTACAGATCGAGCAGGAATTCACAGATATCGTAGGTTTGTTGCGACACCAGGCGCGATTCTTCGGTGTTGTAGTCCAAAATATGGAGATAGTCGGATTTAAGCGATAGGGTACAACTGGTCGAGGTCCCGACGATTTTGTAACCGGCTTTGGCGTACTTCACCAGCGACTCGACGTTGGTACAGGCGTTTTTCCGCGCTGCATCGAATTCGGCGTTGGAGAGCATCGGCAGACCGCAGCAGACTTGTTCGGGGATAACCACTTCGTAGCCATTGTGCTCCAGAACGGCCACCGCCGCCTTGCCAACGTGCGGCTCGTAGTAGTTGGTGCTGCAACCGTGGTAATAAACCACACGCTTGTCGGTCGACGGTTTGTAATTGGGCGATTTTTTGTGAACGCCGTTAAACCAGCCCCGGAACGTTTCAAAGGAGAAGGCCGGCAGCGGTGCCTTGCGATGGACGCCGACAATTTTCTCAACCAGAATGCGAACCAGCGGATTATTCAAAAAGAAGTTGGCAACAGGGGCCACCGGGCTGCTCAGTTGTCCCAAAAGTTCCGAGCGACCTAACATCCGGTTGCGGATGGGAATATCTTTTTTGTCTTGATAGAGCTTGTAACGCCCCTTGGCATTCATCTCCATAACTTTAACATCGTGGGGGCAAACCATCGAGCAGACGCCGCAGCCGCTGCAATAATCCAGGCTGTCATCCACCGACAGCTCTTTGGGATTGCGGAAGCGCTGTGCTTGCGGCCCTACATATTTGGGGCCGGGGAAGAGGTCGGTCACGTTGGCAACAGGGCAAAATGAGGTGCAGATGTTACACTTAACGCAGTAATCAGCCGAGTTCTGCACCTGATGCCAAAGCGAGAGCGTTACGTCATCCACGGGTGTATCTGTCACTGTATTTGTAGTCATATTCATCTCCTGATGAGGCTATACGGAAGCAGTTAGCCGTTAGCAGTCAGCTATCAGCTTTTTTGTTTGCGTAGTAGATGAAGTTAAAGAAAAACGAAGTTAATACCCCAAACATATCTTTTTAGAAAAGCTGAATACTGATAGCTGAAGGCTGACTGCTTCTTATGCTATCTGTTTAGTAATAGTTGCCGCCGTGGCTAAGGCCAAACCGTCGCCGGTGCGTCCCCGAGTCCAGTCGGCCCCGGCGATGGTTGCGCCGGCGATAAATAGGTTTTCGGCAATTGGAGTTTGGCTGCTATCGACCGGGTTGAGCTTTTCATTAACCTTGATGCCGTATTGCGAAACCGGCTGTCCGGCGTTCGATAAAAAGCGCTCCGAAAACCAGGTGTGCCGATTTGCGTCAGACTCGACCGGCAGGCCGAAGACCGGCTCCCAGACCTGGCCGTCCATATCAGTTTGAATGCCGCCGCCGTAGATGCCGCCGGTCGCCAGCACGTAATACTGCGCCGTGAGTGGTTTGAGGCGGTTGGCGGTCTCCATTTGAATTTGGCTGACCCGGCCATTTTCGATGAGACCCTCGACAACTTTACTGCCGATAATCAGTCGACCGCCGGCTTGCAAGAAGCTGGCTTTTAAGCCTTCAAACAGCCGTCGCCCCGGCACTGATGGCGGTAAGGTGCTGATTTCAAAGACGGTTTTACCAAGCATGCGTTCTAAATCGGCCAGTACTTCGGCATGC
>JAGRBY010000615.1 GCA_020433835.1 Anaerolineae bacterium
TGATTTAAGTGTTCCTACGTAACATGCATTCACGCCAACTCTGATTTAAGTGTTCCAACGTAACATGCATTCACGGCAACAAAAGAAGCCCCCTGCACGCCGGATTCAGCCTTCCCGACGCGTCGGGACAGCCCCATTTCGCAGATTCACCCGTCTCGGCGCGTCGAGACAGCCCCATTTCGCGGATTGAACACTCTCGGCGCGTCGAGACAGCCCCATTTCGCGGATTTACCTGTCTCGGCAGCGTGAGAGACCTCTATTTCGCGGATTTACCTGTCTCGGCAGCGTGAGAGACCTCTATTTCCCTGCTGGTAAAGTTTGTATTGTCAATGCGGGTGACTTGTGTGATAATTAATTGCAAAAGTGTTGGAAGAATAAGGTTAATGAATTGTATCTATCAGCAGCACATTACCCGCATATGTGCAAAACAGGGATATCACAATGAACGTTCAGGGAAAACATTATCGAACTATCTGGTTGCACCCCGGTGACCCCACCATCGTGCAGATTATCGATCAGCGCCATCTGCCGCATCAATTTATTATTGAAGACCTGTCGACTGTCGAGGCTGTGGCCAGGGCCATCAAAGATATGCACGTGCGCGGAGCCGGCTTAATCGGCGCGACAGCCGGGTATGGCATGTATGTGGCGGCGCTTAAGGCGTCGCGCTCATCCTTGTCGGAGTTTATGGCCGATTTAAGGCGCGACGGCGATATTCTGTGTGCCACGCGCCCAACCGCTGTTAACCTGGAATGGGCGGTTAAACGCCAGTTGGCAGCCATCGAGCAGACCGGCCCCGATATCGAGGCGATGATCGACGTGGCCTTACAAACAGCCCACGCTATCGCTGATGAGGATGCGGATTACTGCCGGCGGTTGGGGGAACACGGCAAGGCGCTCATCAAGGAGATCAGCGCCAAAAAGGGCGGCAAGCCGGTCAATGTACTTACCCACTGCAATGCCGGCTGGCTGGCTTTTGTCGATTACGGCTCGGCGACCGCGCCCGTTTACGCCGCCCATGATGAAGGCTTAGCCACCCACGTTTGGGTCGATGAAACCCGTCCGCGCAATCAGGGCGCTCGGCTAACCGCCTGGGAGTTGGTGGAACACGGCGTGCCGCATACCGTTGTCGCCGATAATGTCGGCGGCCATCTGATGCAGCACGGGTTGGTGGATCTGGTCATTGTCGGCACCGACCGCACGCTGTACACAGGCGATGTTGCCAACAAAATTGGCACGTATCTCAAAGCGCTGGCAGCCCACGACAATGGCGTTCCATTTTACGTCGCGCTGCCGTCATCCAGCTTCGATTGGGAAAAGCGCGATGGTTTAAAGGAAATCCCCATCGAACAGCGGGGGGCTACCGAAGTTAAATATATCCAGGGGCTGCACCATGATGACATCGTCAAAGTTCTGCTAACGCCCGAGGCCAGCCCGGCGGCCAACTACGCTTTTGATGTCACTCCGGCGCGTTTGGTAACGGGTTTGATTACGGAACGGGGAATTTGTCCGGCCACAGAAGAAGGTATTCTTAACCTGTTCCCTGAAAAACGAAGTAGTAAATAGGAAGCGTGTTTGTGATACCACCTTTTTATGGAGGGAATCTATGAGCAAGATAAAATTTGGCTGGCATATGCCATCATTTTCCGTTGATAACAGTTCCGGAGCAACATTTGTTCGACAAATAGCCAACGTATTGGCACGTATCCAGTCCACCTTTGATACCGCCTGGATGGACGATCATGTCCAACCGTGGGCCGATTTTGTCTCTCGCGATACCGGTGTGCTAGAGTGTGCCACCACCATTGCCCACCTGGCCACGGCTTTTCCCCAGATAATGTTCGGCAGTATGGTGATGTCCCAGTCATATCGCAACCCCGGTTTGACCGCCAAAATGGCGGCCAATCTACAGTTGATAACCGGCGGCCGGTTTATATTGGGGCTGGGGGCCGGCTGGATGGAAGAAGAGTATCGGGCTTACAATTACGACTTTCCCAAGGCATCGGTGCGTATTGCGCAACTGGACGAGACGATTCAAATTGTACGCAAATTGTGGACGCAAAGCCCGGCCAATTTTGAAGGTGAATACTATCAGATTAAAGACGCTTATTGCGAACCAAAACCGGAGCCAATTCCGCCAATTATGGTCGGTGGGGGCGGGGAAAAGCTGACCCTGCGTGTGGTGGCCAAATATGCTGACTGGTGGAACTTTCATCAGAACAGCCCCGCAACCTATGCCCATAAAATGAACGTGTTACGCGAACATTGCGAGGCTGTGGGCCGCGATTTCAACGAGATTGTAAAAACGTACGGCGCTGAAGTGGTGGCCATCGCCGAAACAGAGGCCGAAGCGCGGCGCATTGCCGAGGCAACGCCCTATGGCGATAATCACCCCATTATCGGCACCCCTGATCAGGTGGCTGACCAGCTGCGCCCCTATATCGAATTGGGGGTTGAGCATATCATTGTGCGCTGCGTCGATTTTCCCAGTACGGCAGGCATTGAATTATTTGCTCAGGCCGTTATTCCGCAGCTTTCAAACTAACACAAGCATGAGCTATAACAGCTTGCCCTCAACCTCGGCGGCCAGTTCCGCTTTTAGAGCGCGATGGGTAGCGTAACGTCGCAGCAATGATTGATAGAACTGTTTAAATTTGGCCCGTCGCCCTCCAAAAGCAGCGACTTCGCCCGAAAGCGCACAATAGTAAGCCGCCGTGGCGTAAGACGTACGGCCGCTATCGATGTGAACTTGCATAATACGCTGGTAGATCTCTTCAGCGTACTTAGCGGCTTTATAGCGCGTGAGGTCAGGCTTAATCGTTAGATGATCGCGTAAGAAGCGAAACGGCTCCTCATCAGACTCCCCGATTTTTGTGTACAGCGATTGTAGATAAGGCCCCATCCGGGGGTCGGCCTCCAAGCCAAACGCTGTTACCACATAGACTCTGGCTACCAATTCCAGCGCATCCAGCCGGGAGTTGCGGGCAATATCATCGAGCATCCAGTCGATATATTTATATTGCCCCTCGCTGACATAAATTTGGCAGAGTAGATAGGCGGCGTGGGACATATACACATGACTACGCAGCCGCCTGATGGTATAGCCACTAAATTCCTGTTCTCGCTGCGGGCTTATTGCCTCAGCCAGGCGACGCGCCACAGCATAGCTCTCAAAGTTGTAGATTTCCTCAAAAACCGGCGCGTAAATATCAAAAGCCTGCTGCGGCTCGCCCAGAGCCTCATATGCATGCGCCATTTGGGTGCGGACAACCGTAGGATCAAGACCGTCGCGTGGCGCATGAAAGTTATTCCCTCTTTTTTCCGGTAAAACCTCTAACGCCTCATGCCCATAAGTGATAATCGCCGGCCAATTCTGCGCGGTTTCAGAGGCATCCAGCAGTAAGCCATACAGCATGGTATAACGCTGACGAAAACGATATTGCACAGCCATCGCCTTATTCTCCTGACCAAGATCCGTATATAACCGGATGAGCAGCCGCAGGTGCAGGGGAATGCCGGTGGGGAAGGTTTCCATTGCCTGCCGATCCAGGTCATCGGCCCACGCTTCCAGATGGGCGCAAACATCCAACTGCTGGTGGGGATCAAGAAGCGACACAAAGTCGTCGATGGTCGAGTGGTCGGGCTGCTCAAATTGGGCGATAAAAGGCAGAGCCTCCTCGTAAAATTGAGAGGCCGGACGGCTTTGCTGCAAGGCTAGCAAGGTGCGTTTAATAAGAAGCTCGACATTTTCCCCCAACTCGCGGAGTGGTTTGCCTACGCCCAACGTTGTATAAGGATTATCCACCACGGTAAGGGTGAGCAGCGTTTGGTACGCTATGGCTACCACCGCATACTGTTCGAGTTGAAAATAGGCGTCTACCTCCGCCAAAAACTGGCGCAAAGCGTTTAAACCGGCGTGATCCTCCGGCTTGTACTTATAGACGAGAGAAACGCGCCAGTCGGGAGGTTTATTAAAGTAGCGCTGCATTTCCTCATCGTAATAGTTACCTTGCCGCACCGCCTCAGCAAAGGCATCGAGCTGGGCTAAAAAGATCTGCGGGGAAGAAGCACGCAATTCCACGGATGGTGGTGCAGCCGGAGCCAAGTTGTCTAAAAATTGTTGGCGGGTCGGTTCATCAACCTGCTGGACGAGATCGATCAGGAGGGCAATCAATTCATCGGTTGATTTATCCTGGAGGTGGCTCTGTAACAGAGTTATCGAGTCGGGTGTATCGGGATTCATTTGTTTGTCCTCACCCCTTGCTTGTTATAGATGGGTTGCCATTCGCTGATTTGTCCGAATGAGAACAAGTCGCTGACTTGTTCTCCCATTTTCATTGGAGAGCTTACGCAAAAGTCAGGTGACAGTCACGTTTAAGAACTGTGTAAATTCTATTATACTCAAGGTACCGAAGAAGGTGAAGCTTCTGTTTAACTGCCAGAAACCGCGAGCAGCACGATGCACGCCCCTTCTCGCAGTGCG
>JAGRBY010000616.1 GCA_020433835.1 Anaerolineae bacterium
GCCCTCTCGCCCGTCTGGACGCCTGGAGTTTTGACCTCAGCCGAGTTTCGGCTGCAAACCGCGCTCGCCGGGCTGGCCGTGGGGCTGGCGATCATCGCTCCGCTGCTCAAAAGCCTGCCGCTGCGGCTCATGGTCATATTTCTCACCGGCGGCCAAATCATCGCCCTAATTTTGCCCCTGTGGCAATTCATATTAGTGCGGCCCGGCCTGGAAGCCGCCTACCACCAGCCCATTGGGCCAGGTTGGGGCTGGTGGGTCACCGCCGCCGGCCTCATCATCAGCGCTCTCGGCGGCATCGCCCTTATCCGGCCCCGTTCTTGACGATTTGAGAAATGGAGCGACAAAGCAAGCTTTGTCATTCGTAGTAGAGTTACATAATGCAGTCAAAATAGACCACCACACCCGCTCCGTGATAAATCGCAGAGCTATTCAACAGCACCGGATAAATCCGGTTTCTATAAATCCCCATTCACCTTGAACGAAACCACAAATTGACTACAATACCATCATTATGAATAACACCACACACCATCAAGCAACGCAAACAAGATTTCTACCCAACCTGCTTGTGCGCCACCGCCACGTGCAGACCGTTTTGCTCACGCTGCATCGGGCCGGGCCAACCAATGTCCAACAGGCGGCCCGGGAGATGATTTTAGAGACGGCGGCAGGCGTCCGGCTGCAAGGTTTCTACTCGCCGCAGCCCGAACAGTCGAAAGGGCTTATATTACTGCTGCACGGCTGGCTCGGCTGCGCCACGTCGAACTACAACCTCATTTTAAGCGAACACCTTTATCGCCAGGGCTACGCCATCTTCCGCATCAACTACCGCGACCACGGCGACACCCATCACCTTAACCCCGGCGTTTTTCGCGGCGATCTACTTGATGAAATGTTCGACGCCACCCGCCAAATTGCCCAACTGGAGCCGGATCGACCTTTTTACGTTACCGGAGCCTCGTTGGGCGGCAGCTTTGCCCTGCGTATCGCCTGGCGGCACGCCCAGACGCCCATTCCCAACCTGGTTCACACGCTGGCCGTCAATCCGGCCATCAATCCGCACAGCGCCACGCTGGCCCTTGATCGTAATCCCCTCTATCTCCATTATTTCCGCAGCCGCTGGCAAAAGTCGCTCAAAATCAAGCAAACGCTCTTTCCCGATATGTATGATTTCACCCCGGAGCTGGCCGCCAAATCATGTATGGAGATGACCGAAATTTTAATGCCCCGCTACAGCCCCTATCCCGACGCCATCACCTATTTTCAACATTATCAGGTCACACCCGCTATGATGGCCGCCCTGACCGGTCCCGTCACCATTTTAACCGCTGCCGATGACCCCATCGTGCCTGTAGAAGATTTTCACGACTTTGTGGATGTCTCCGACCACCTCCAGCTTGATATTCAACCCTGCGGCGGCCACGTCGGCTTCGTCGATATTTTCCCATTCCGTTATTGGGTCACGGAATACGTCGATAAGGTGCTGGGGCAGTATAAGGGGGTATAAGATGGGGTTGCGTTGATATGGGTTCTAACGCTACCACGATTGTGTGCAGAGCTACCGACACCGATATTCACCGATTTAATCATTATTTTGAGGCTATCTGTGACCATCGGTGTTACTCCATGGACCTTTTTGATATCTGGTCAAGAATAGCGCGCCGACTTTGCGCAGCACTAAGAATCTTAAAAATTGGCTTTACTTCAAGGTGCGTTATAATGCGCAGACACGGTATGAGATGGAGGGATCTCATATACCACGTCATGAGCCACTTTTCGCCATCGCATTGAGAGCCTGGCTCACGTACAAACCAACTTTGGGGTAACACGATCACGATCAGAAAACTGAATCCATCTAAAACCGCCAAAAACAAATAGCCAAAAAAGGGGAATTGTAATGACCACCAAGAGGATAGAAGAAGAACTATCTAAAGCGCTCATACAAGAGGGAGCGATGACCGCCGCGCTTTTTGACCATGAATTGGCCGAACATATCGATTATTGGTATGAAGGGCTAAAGGCCGACCGCAACGAGTTTGTCTTTGCCGTTACCGAAAACGCAGGCCACACCGCGATGGTTTTAATTACCAAAGAGAAGCTCATTTACGTTAATGAAATGGCCCGCAAAAAACTTTCTAAATTATGGGGCCAAACCTACCAATCAAACATAAAACTGCTCATCCCCGGTATGGCGCAGCAGTTAGCCCGCAATATTATCGCTGTTAACGGCGTAACGCTGGCTACAAGCTGGAAAAGAAGCCAATAAACAATGAGGTAATATTGATGTGGCGGTCACTTACCCATCGCCAGCGCATCTTTCACAAGCGCCAGCCCGGCCTTGATCATGGCCTCATCACAGGCGGCATAGCCCAATAAAAGCCCTGATTTTTTCGGCAGCGAGAGATAACAGGGCGATATTGGCATCACCGTCACATTTTGGGCGGCTAAAATCTTTTGCACGCCCACATCATCGACCGAATCGGGCAGCCAGGCCGTAACGCTCGTGCCCGCGTGCGTCGATTCCAACGTCAGGCTGTCGCCCCACAGATTTTGCACGGTTTCCACAAAAATTTCTTTGCGCTCGGCGTAAAGCTGCCGCATCCGGCGCAGATGGCGCGTAAAGTGGCCTTGTTCCATAAAATCGGCCAAAATAACCTGGCTGGCCGTGGGAATATAGCTGTCGACAATGCTGCGCAGGCTCATAAACTTATCAATCAGGTCGGCCGGAACCACAACGTAGCCCAACCGCAGCGAGGGGAACATCACTTTGCTAAATGTGCCGAAATAAACCACTCTGCGGCCGCTATCCAACCCCTGCAGAGCCGGTAAGGGCCGCTGGGTATAATGAAAGGCCGATCCGTAATCATCCTCAATGATCCAGCCGTTAACCCGGTTGGCCCACGCAATTAATTCTAAACGGCGTGCCAGCGACATCGTGCGGCCGGTAGGATGCTGGCGCGACGGCTTAATATAGGCCACACGCGGCGCTACGGCACTTTGCGGCGCGTGTTTTATAGCCATGCCCTCAGCATCGAGCGGAACCGGCACCAATTTGGCCCCCACACTGCGAAAGGTGCGGTGGGCGCTGGTAAAACCCGGCTCTTCAACCAAAATCGCGTCGCCGGGGTCGAGCAAAATCATCCCCGTTAAATAAATCGCCTGATGCGCCCCGGAAACGATAATCACCTGCTCGACATCGCACTGCACGCCGCGTGAGGCTTGCAGATATTCCACAATTGCCTCGCGCAGCGGTCGATAACCGCCGGCGGTCGCAGTAAAGTCGAATTGTTGGGCCAAACCGTCGCGATAATGGCGGGCCGACAGCCGCGCCCACACCGCGTGCGGAAAATGGTCGAGCGCCGGTAATCCATACTGAAAAGCCGGGTTTTGCGGATTGCCCATCTCCCAATTTTGGGACGAAGTGCTAATCAGTTGGCTGCGCTGCGATGATTGGCGCGATGAAGAGGGCATCGCCGGCGAAAGGGCAGGTTGATCGGCCGCAATACGCAGCAATTCATCCGGCAGCGGGTTACTGACAAAGGTACCGGCCCCTGCTTTCGTTTGCAGATAGCCTTCGGCAATCAGTTGGTCTAAGGCGTTGGTAACGGTGTTGCGCGAGACCTGAAGCAGCGTGGTTAAATCGCGAATGGAGGGTAAGCGCACGCCGCCGCTGAGTTGGCCCGCAATAATCGCGCTGCGCAGGCTTTCATACAACTGCTGGTACAACGGTGCCGATTTTTGGTCATCAAGCTGGATAAGCGACAGTAAAAAAATCTCAGAAAGACGTTTCACGGGGTTTCATCTGCCCATCAAGAAAATTGTCCCTATGGTTTAAGCCACAATTGTCCCTTGTAGCAGGCGGCGGTAAGCGATACACTACAAGCCGAAATGTGGCCCGTATTATTGTAACGGAAAAACAGATTCGGATAAAGAAAGTCGTTCTATCGTCACGGTAATCATTGGCGCGACAAAGGGCATTTTATCCTTTGACAAAGCAAGCTTTGTCGCGCCAAACCAATCCAAGGAGACAAAACCTTATGCACAACCCAGCAAAATCCCTTATGATCCTCATTGCCGGCCCCTATCGCTCCGGCACGGGCGACGATCCGGCTAAAATGGCCGCCAATTTAGCCGCGATGGAAGAAGTGGCCCTGCCTTTGTTTCGCGCCGGTCATGTGCCGGTTGTCGGCGAGTGGTTTGCCCTGCCGCTGGTGCAATTGGCCGGTTCGCAGCAGGTGGGCGACGAACCGTTCAATGAAATCTTCCATCCCATCGCCGAACGGCTTTTAGAGCACTGCGACGCCGTTTTGCGCGTCGGCGGGCCATCGCAAGGCGCGGATTTGATGATACGCGTGGCTCAGGAGTTGGGCTTACAGATTTTTCACCATGTGGATGCAATACCGGCGGTTTAGGTTGCGCCAGCGACGGTTGTCAAACAAAATTTCAAAAGGCTCACTATGTGCTACGAGGAG
>JAGRBY010000617.1 GCA_020433835.1 Anaerolineae bacterium
CACCGCCTGGCTGCTGCCGCACCTACCGGCAAAACAGACCGAATACATCTTCACCGACCTCAGTCCCACCTTTGTGGCCAAAGCCCAGGCCCGGTTTACCGACTATGATTTCGTGGCCTACCGACCGTTAGACATCGAGCAAGCGCCGGTTGAACAAGGGTTCTCTTTCCATCAAACGGATATGGTTATCGCGGCAAATGTGCTGCATGCCACCAAAGACCTGCGCCAGACGTTGACCCATATCCGACAATTATTGACCCCAGGGGGGCAGTTAGTTTTGCTGGAAGCCACCGCTCCTCGCCGCTGGATCGACCTTACCTTTGGACTGACCGATGGTTGGTGGCGCTTTCAAGACCAGCGTCGTGACTATCCCCTGATCACGGCCGCCGAGTGGCAAACGCTGCTGCTTGACTGTGGCTTCGGTGAAGTATCCTTTGTTGAAGAGACGCACCTGGGACAGGCGGTTATCGTCGCTCAGGCCGATCAAATTGTCACGGGTCAAGGACAAGCGTATCTTCTCTTTACCGATGAAACCGGCGTGGGTGAAGCGCTGGCGGCGCAACTGCGTCGCCGGGGAGAACATCCTATCCTGATTTATGCCGGCGATGCTTACCAACAGGTGGATGAGCATATATTTCGAATTCGTCCCAACGAACTTGGAGATTACCACCATCTCCTCACAATGCTGCCCAAAATCTACGGTGTGGTCCATCTTTGGAGTGTCCCTGTATCAGGCAGTGATGATGCGATAACCCTCGATAAGGCAGTCCGGCAAAGTTGTGGCTCTGTCTTGCCGCTGATACAGGCGTTGTTAGGCCGGGGGGGCGACCCGCCCCGATTGTGGCTGGTGACCAGAGATGCTCAAGCCGTTCTCGATGGGGATAGGGTAACGGGTTTTGGGCAGTCTGCCCTGTGGGGTATGGGCCAGGTGATCACTTTGGAGCACCCCGAATTGAATTGTGTTCGGATCGATCTGGATAGAGAAGCCGGGGCTGAGGAGCAAGCCGTAGCCCTCTGCGCAGAACTTATGATGACGGACTTATTCAAACCATTAGAAGACCAAATCGCACTGCGTCGTAACACGCGCTATGTGGCCCGGTTGGGGCGATACCAGCCCCAGGTACGTTTGCCCATGCCGGACGAACCATTCCAGTTACACCTACCGGCCCGGGGTACGCTAGAGACGCTTCAATTCCGGCCGCTGGCCCGTCGAGCGCCGGCGCCGAACGAGGTCGAAATTCAGGTGCGGGCCATCGGACTCAATTTCCAGGATGTGGCCAATGTCTTGGGCCTGGTCGAACCCGGCCCCATGGGCGTGGAATGTGTCGGAGAAATTACAGCGGTTGGTCGTGACGTGGACGCGTTCGCTATCGGTGACCGGGTCATGGGGATCGTGCCCGATAGTTTCAGCCAGTATCTGACGCTCCCCGCCCAGTGGCTTATCCCCAAACCGGCCGGGATGGACGATTGGGAGGCAGCCACGATTCCCGTGGCCTTTGTGACGGCCGACTATTGTCTCCATCAACTGGCCCGGATTAAGCCCGGCGACCGCGTCCTGATCCACGCGGCCACGGGCGGTGTTGGTCAGGCCGCCGTTCAGTTGGCGCAGCAAGCCGGGGCCGAACTGTTTGGTACCGCCAGCCCCGGTAAATGGGCCGCACTTAAATCACTGGGGGTGCAACACATCTATAACTCACGCACGTTGGATTTCGCCGCGCAGATTATGGATGACACAGACGGGCAAGGGGTAGACATCGTCCTTAATTCGCTCACCGGCGACGGATTTATCGAGCGCAATTTATCCGTTTTAAGTCCAAACGGTCTTTTCCTGGAAATGGGCAAGCATCAGATTTGGTCCGCAGCCCAGATAGCCGCAGCCAGGCCCGACGTCACCTATTTCCAGGTTGATTTGTTGAAAACATTGAAACACCAACCGGAGTCACTGCACGCGATACTTTCTAAGCTGATGGCGCAGTTTGAACAGGGGCAACTCAAACCGCTGCCCCATACCCGGTTTGCCATTGATGATATCATTAGCGCTTTTCGAACCATGCAGCAAGCCAAACATATCGGTAAAATCGTGGTGGCTCAGACCATCACCCGCGCTGTTGTCATCGAGCAGCAGGCGACCTACTTGGTTACGGGTGGCCTGGGTGGGTTAGGATTGTTGGCGGCTCGCTGGTTGGCAGAGCAAGGCGCCGGTCGGCTACGGTTGGTCGGACGCAGTCAACCTAACCGTAACGCGCAGGCCCAACTCCAAGCCTTGGCTGCTATGGGCGCTGACGTATCCTACATCGCAGCCGATGTGACTGACGCGGCGCAGCTAGAGGACATACTGGCCGGCATCGACCCAACCTATCCCCTGCGAGGAATTATTCATGCCGCCGGTGTGTTGGACGATGGGGTGCTGTTGCACCAGAGTTGGGATCGTTTTGCAGCGGTTCTGGCGCCAAAAATAGAGGGCGCCTGGAATTTGCATCGGTTGACCCAGGACACCCCGCTTGATTTTTGTATCTTCTTCGCCTCTAGCGTGGGGTTGTTGGGCAATCGTGGACAGGCCAACCATGCGGCCGCGAATGCATTTTTGGACAGCTTGGCCCATTATCGGCAAGCCCAAAACAGGCCGGCTTTAAGTATTGACTGGGGCGCTTGGGCGGAGGTAGGGGCTGCCGCCGAGTTGGTGGGTCGTGAGCACCACCCTATCACCGCGCAAGGGTATGGCACGATTGCCCCGGAGCAAGGAGTGCAAATTATGGCTTATCTTCTGAAGCAGGATACGCCCCAAATTGGCGTGATACCGATAAATTGGGCCAAATTTCAAGAAGCCCACCGGCTTTCTCCGTTCTTGGCCTCATTCTCCTCAACCACGTTACCGGCCCTGAAGCAGCCCGTTGAACAACGACCCGCGTTCCGCCGCCAGTTGGAGCAGACGCCGCCAGCAAAGCGACACACAGTGCTCGTTCAATATTTGTCCGTTACTATGACCCAGGTTTTGGGTTTACCCTCAACGGCGCAAATTGGCCTGCGTCAGGGCTTGAGGGAATTGGGCATCGACTCGCTAATGGCCATCGAACTCCGCAACCTGCTGGCCAACAACCTCGACCATCAATTTCCTTCAACCTTGCTGTTTGATTATCCAACCATCGATGCGTTAGCTGATCATATCTTGCGAGCCATCTTCCCTGAGAGTCAAGCTGTTGTACCGGCCGCTGATGAAACCGAAGCTACCCCTGAAATTATGTCGTCGGCTGTCGCAGGATTGGATGAAGACCAACTGGGTTCTTGGATTGATGATGCTTTTGATAGGTTATCGAAATGAGCGCAGCATGATGTCAAAATCGGATCCAAAAACACAACTCAGAAAAGCGGCCTTGATTATCGAGGATTTGCAAAACAAATTGCGCGCCCTGGAAGGGGCCGCCAAAGAACCCATTGCCATTATCGGCCTGGGCTGTCGTTTTCCGGGTCAAGCCGACACGCCTGAGCAGTTCTGGCATCTGCTGCGAAACGGACGGGACGCCGTTATCGAGCTGCCCACTGCCCGCCGCCGGGATATGGGCGGCTACGTTTCGGCCCTCGCTGAGACCGCTAGCGCACACCGGCTCTATAGCGGCTTTCTTGAAAGGATCGACCGGTTCGACCCCCAGTTTTTCGGTATCTCGCCCCGAGAAGCGAAATGGCTGGACCCGCAACAGCGTCTTTTGCTCGAAGTGAGCTGGGAAGCGTTGGAAGCAGCCGGCATTATCCCTCAAACGCTATTCAACAGCGCCACGGGCGTTTTTATCGGCATAAGTCACAACGATTATGAATATTTACTCGCCAACTCCGGCGCAGCCGAAGGCCGGTATGAACTCTATAGCCTCACCGGCAATCTCCTGAGTGTGGCAGCCGGTCGTCTGTCCTACACCCTGGGGCTAACCGGTCCCAGTGTGGCGGTCGATACGGCCTGTTCTTCGTCGCTGGTGGCGGTCCACCAGGCCTGCCAGAGCTTGCGCAATCGGGAATGTAGTTTAGCCTTGGCCGGGGGAGTCAACCTGATTCTACAGCCCGATATAACCCTCATGATGGCCCAAACCGGGATGTTGGCCCCGGATGGCCGGTGTAAAACGTTTGATGCGGCGGCCAATGGTTTTGTGCGGGGCGAAGGCTGTGGCCTGGTTGTCCTCAAACGCCTATCTGAGGCTACAGCGGCCGGCGACACTATCCTGGCCGTCATCCGTGGTTCCAAGATTAACCAGGATGGCCGGAGCAGTGGGCTAACCGCGCCCAGCGGCCCTTCTCAACAAGCGGTCATTCGTCAAGCCTTGCTGGAAGCCGGAGTCGAACCGGCCCAGGTTGGCTATATCGAGGCGCATGGTACGGGAACAGCGCTCGGCGATCCCATCGAAATCGGGGCTTTGAGCGCCATCTTTGGCGAACGGCGCGATCCCTTGTGGGTGGGTTCCGTGAAGACGAATATCGGTCACCTG
>JAGRBY010000618.1 GCA_020433835.1 Anaerolineae bacterium
GGCTGACTGCGGCGCGAGAGGAACTATCTCGTGTACGTGCAGAACGAGAGGCATTAGAGGCGCAGCGCAGCAATTTGTCTCTGGTTGCGCCAGTTGACGGCTTGGTCGTTTCGCGTGATGCCGACCCGGGAACCACCGTGGTCGCAGGTCAGGCTGTCGTAGAGCTGATCGACCCGAGCACACTGTGGGTCAATGTCCGCTTCGATCAAATTCGTGCGCGAGGTCTCGCCGCAGGCTTATCAGCCCAGATCACATTACGTTCTCAGGCAGGTGAGCTGCAGGCTGGACGTGTACTGAGAGTCGAACCCCTGGCAGACGCAGTAACGGAAGAAACACTGGCCAAGGTTGTCTTCGATCAAATTCCTGATCCGCTGCCACCTATCGGCGAACTGGCCGAAATCACGATTACCTTACCGACGCTTGCGGCAACACCGGTTGTCCCAAATGCCGCTATCCATCATAAGGACAGCAGACTGGGCGTGTGGCAGGTCACTAATGGCGATCTTCGCTTTACAGCAGTTTCACTGGGGATTGCCGATTTGGAGGGTCGTGTTCAAATACGAGAAGGGCTCAAGGTTGGTGACCAAGTAGTGGCCTACAGCGAAAACGCCCTGAATGAGCGTAGCCGGATTCACGTCGTTGACCATATTCCGGGGGTGACGCAATGATCAGCTTGGCAGGACGCGACATCATGCACTCCTGGGGTAAGTTCGTCTTCACCGGTATGGGTCTTGGGCTACTCATCGGCATCACACTGTCTATGGCAGGGATTTATCGTGGCATGGTGGATGATGCCAAAGTGTTGCTCGACAATAGCGGTGCTGATCTCTGGGTGGTACAGAAGGACACTCTTGGTCCCTACGCTGAGTCATCAAGTCTCTACGATGATATCTGGCGCGGGATTCGAGGCATGCCGGGGGTGGAGCGGGCGGCAAACATCACTTATCTCACCATGCAGGTGGGAAAACAAGATGGTGACGTACGTGCCATGGTTACTGGCGTCACTCCTGGAGAACCTGGGACACCCGGGTGGCCGCCATATCTAGTCGCGGGTCGCCAGATTACTCGGAGCCATTACGAGGCCGTCGCCGACATCGCTTCCGGATTTAAACTTGGCGACCGTATCCAGATCCGCCGCAATCACTACACCATAGTCGGCCTGACCAGAAGGATGGTCTCTTCCAATGGCGACCCAATGGTGTTCATTCCTCTTAAAGACGCCCAGGAAGCACAGTTTCTCAAGGATAATGACGCCATCCGAGAGCAGCGTCGACGCACGGCCGAGAACCCTGCTTTCAACCGGCCCGGAGTGCCAGGCCTGCTCGATGCGGTTATTGCCTCTCAAAGCACCAACCCCTACGTCAATGCGGTTTTGGTGCGGGTTGAACCGGGCCATGCCCAGGAAGAAGTCGCTGAGTCGATCCGCCGCTGGAAGCGCTTAACCGTCTATACCCGCAGCCAGATGGAGGAGATTTTGGTTGGTAAGCTGATCGCTACCTCCGCCAGACAGATCTTCATGTTTCTGGTGATCCTTTCGATTGTCAGCTCCGCCATTGTGGCCTTCATCATCTACACCCTGACACTCGGGAAAATTCGTGAAATTGCTGTCTTGAAACTGATCGGCACTAAAAATCGCACCATTGTCGGTTTGATCATGCAACAGTCCATCGCTTTAGGTTTGATCGGCTTTGTGGTGGGTAAGATTTCGGCAACGTTATTGATGGCGCCAATCTTTCCCAAATATGTGCTGCTGCAACCACTCGACTCCGTTATGGGTTTTATCTCCGTGGTTATGATCTGCGTACTGTCGAGCATTATCGCTATTCGTGCCGCGCTCAGAGTCGATCCGGCCGAAGCCATAGGGGGCTGACATGACTGCTAAAGGTATTCGTATCCAGGGGTTAAAAAAACGTTATGGAAGTGGCGATACCGCCGTTGATGCCCTAAAGACCGTCGACATGCACGTTGCGCCGGGCGAGGTCGTTGGACTGATAGGTCCTTCTGGATCTGGCAAAACCACGCTCCTTAAATGTTTGGGAGCGGTGATCGAGCCGACCGCCGGAAAAATGATACTCGGAGATGACGTCATTTATGATGACGGCTGGAAGGTCAAAGATCTTCGTGCCTTGCGGCGGGACCGGATAGGCTTTGTATTCCAAGCACCTTATCTGATTCCTTTCCTCGATGTCACCGACAACGTAGCCCTTCTGCCCATGCTGGCGGGAATGCCAAATGCCGAGGCGCGTAAACGGGCAATAGGATTGTTTAAAGCGCTTGATGTGGAGCATCGCGCCAAGGCCATGCCATCTCAACTCTCTGGTGGAGAACAGCAACGAGTGGCTATTGCACGTGGCTTGGTGAATCGTCCCCCGGTAATACTGGCCGATGAACCGACCGCTCCGCTTGATAGTGAGCGCGCCCTGGCCGTAATCCGGATCTTGAACGATATGGCCAAAAAATTCGAGACCGCCATTATTGTCGTCACCCACGATGAAAAAATCATTCCCACCTTCAAACGCATATATCACATCCGTGACGGGGTAACCTATGAAGAAGAAGGCGAAGGACGTGGTTTCGAATGAGATCAATACAGAAAGGTATTCAAAATGACAAAAGACGTCTGGCTTAAACGAGTCGCATTGGTTGTGCTCATGACTATTTTAACCGCAATCAGTTCTGCAACGTGGGCCGAAGAGAACGATAGTGCAGTCAAAGCGCTCTCGCTGAGAAATATCATGCAGGAATTGAGCAATAACATGCAGATAGTGACTGATGCCATTTCCAGAGAGGACTGGGAACAGGTGGCGGGAACTGCGCCGCAGATTGCCAATCATCCACAGCCGCCGATAGCAGAGAAGATGCGCATTTTAGGTTTTGCAGGTTCCAATGTGAGCAACTTCAAAAGTTTTGACAAGCAGACACATCAAGCCGCAAAGGAATTAGAAGAAATCGCCATGAGAAAAGACGGTAAAGGGGTGATAGCACAGTTCGCAACACTCCAAAAAAGTTGTCTCGCTTGTCACCAGAGTTTTAGAAAAACCTTCAAGGAGCATTTTTATGGGAAATAATAATATGGTTGTTCATTATGCTCTGATAGGAATGTGTCTTCTGACGTTGACAGGATGTGCTGTTGGGCCTGACTTCCAGCGCCCGGCACCCCCTGATGTGATTGGTTATACTCCCACCCCGCTGGCTACAAGTTTGAATTCCTCCCCCACCACGCTGGGTGATCCACAAAACATTATTAAGGCAGAACGACTAACAAAACATTGGTGGCGAGCGATGGGTGCCGACAAACTAGACATGCTCATCAGCGAGGCCCTGGAACGTAATCCAACCCTGATGGCGGCAGAGGCTACTTTGCGTCAGGCTCAGGAACTTTACGCGGCGAGGGCTGGTTCGACGCTTTATCCACAATTAGAGGGCAACTTGGGTGGCCAGCGCCAACGCTTCAATCCTGGAACATTAGGACAAACCGGAGAAGCACGGGAATTCAGTCTCTACAACGCTGGCGTGGGTGTTCGCTATACATTTGATCTGGCCGGGGGCAATCGTAGGGCGTTGGAAGCTCTGGCTGCCCGGAGCGATTATCAGCAGTTTCAATTGGAAGGTGCTCGTTTGACATTGGTGGCAAATATCGTCACAACGGCCATCACTCAGGCAAGCCTGAAAAGGCAGACTGAAATTATCGAAAACATCTTGAAGTCGCAGGAAAACCAACTCGAACTAACCCGGGAACGCATTCGTCTTGGTCATGGAGAACCGGACGATGCGTTAGCCCTGCAGACACAGTTGGAGCAAACGCGCGCCAAACTGCCGCCGTTACGTTATCAACTTCAACAAAACGAACATTTTTTGGCCGTTCTTGTGGGTAAAGCTCCAGGAGAGAGTTTGTTGCCGTCGTTTACCTTGGAGGATTTCACCTTGCCGCCGGAGTTGCCATTGTTAATCCCCTCTGAACTGGTGCGTGCAAGGCCGGATATTCTCGGTGCTGAAGCGTTGCTGCATGCCTCTAATGCAGAATACGGGGTCGCAATATCGAAACTATATCCCCAACTCAACCTTAGTGCCGATCTTGGATCGCAGGCACTGACGACCGGTGCGTTGTTCGGCGGTGGTTCTGCTGTTTGGAGTCTGGTGGGGCAGCTGACACAACCCCTGTTCAATCCAGGCTTGCCCGCTGAAAAGAGAGCAGCTCTCGCCGCTTTCGATGCGGCTGCGGCAAACTACCAGTCCGTTGTTCTGGAAGCTCTTCGCAACGTAGCTGATGTACTGAGGGCATTGGAGAATGATTCAAAAAGGCTGGAGGCTCTTTCTGCCGCTGATTCCGCTTCAGGGAAGTCCCTAGAGTCGACACAGCGCCGGTATAAGCTTGGAACTGTAAGCTATTACGATCTGCTTATCGCACAGCAGCAACGGCTTCAAACCGAACTCGATCTGACAGAAGGCCAGG